>CAZOLD010000211.1:0-2929 GCA_964580595.1 uncultured Eubacterium sp. | reverse complement strand
TGTTCCGTTCCCTGGATATCCCCGTGCGCACGCTGGAATGCTGCTCCGGGGACCTCGCGGACCTCAAGGTGAAGTCCGTGGACGTGGAGGCATGGTCGCCGAGGCAGCAGAAGTATTTTGAGGTGGGCAGCTGCTCTAACTTAGGGGACGCGCAGGCGCGGCGGCTCAAGATCCGCGTCAGCGGGAAGGATGGGAAGTATTTCGCGCATACGTTAAACAACACGGTCGTCGCGCCGCCGCGGATGCTGATCGCCTTTTTGGAAAACAACCTCCAGGCGGACGGCAGCGTGAAGATCCCTGAGGCGCTGCGCCCCTACATGGGCGGCCAGGAGAAAATCGTGCCTCGCCCTTGATTCTCTTGTAAAACTTTTGCACATATGTTAAGATGTGAGGGTCAAAGGAGGCCTGCCGCGTTAGGCGGCATGGCTCCCGCGGCCCTTTTGCGCGGCATGGGGCAAAGGGCTTATCATGAGGTCAGGGAACGGCATTTCGGGTGGCGGCATGGCGCCGGAAGCCATATCCCTTTGGCCGGTTGCATCTTTTCAGGCATCGTAACTGCGGGCAGTTACGGAAGGTGTTGGAGGAATTGGGATGAAGAACACAGTATTGACGGTACAAGGCGCCAAGGAAAGCAAGGAAAAAGTCACGATGCTTACTGCCTATGATTTTTCCACGGCGCGGCTCATTGACGAGGCCGGGATTAACATGATCCTAGTCGGCGATTCCCTGGGCATGGTGATGCTAGGGTACGAGGACACGCTTCCTGTCACGATGGAGGACATGATCCACCATACGAAGGCGGTGGCGCGCGGGGCGAAGGACGCGCTTGTCGTGGCGGACATGCCGTTCATGTCCTACCAGGCTTCTGTCCATGAGGCGGTATGCAACGCGGGCAGGCTGGTCAAGGAGGGGCATGCGCAGGCGGTCAAGTTAGAGGGCGGCAGGGCGTTCACGGACCATATCCGCGCGATCACGCAAGCGTCCATCCCGGTCATGGCTCATTTGGGGATGACGCCGCAGTCCACGAACGTGTTCGGGGGCTTTAAGGTACAGGGGAAGTCCCTGGAGGCGGCGCGGGGGCTGCTAGAGGACGCGCAGGCAGTTCAGGACGCGGGCGCGTTCGCCGTTGTCTTAGAATGCGTGCCGGCGAAGCTGGCGGAACTGGTCACGGAGAGGCTGAGGATCCCGACGATCGGGATTGGCGCGGGGGCCGGCTGCGACGGCCAGGTCTTAGTGTATCAGGACATGCTCTCCATGTTCGGCGGTTTCCGGCCAAAGTTCGTGAAGCAATACGCGGATATCGGGCAAATGATGAAAGAGGCGTTCCAAAAATACTGCGAGGAAGTGAAATCCGGCGTGTTCCCGGCGGCGGAACATACATTCAAGATAGAAGAGAGCGTGCTGGAGCAATTACGATAGCATGAAAAAAAGGCCGCGAAGGGCGACGGGCATATGTGGGAGCGGCGCCTCCCCCCAGACGGGGGCGGGCGCGGCAGACATTTTCGCGGCAGGCAGTGGGGGGATGAGGATGCAGATAGCAGAGTCAAAGGAAGAAGTAAGGCATATTGTCAGGGAATGGAGGAAGGAGGGCCTGTCCGTGGGGCTTGTGCCCACGATGGGATATCTCCATGAAGGGCATAGGAGCTTGATCCGCAGGGCGGTCAGCGAGAACGCCAGGGTCGTCGTCAGCGATTTCGTCAACCCGACCCAGTTTGGCGTGAACGAGGATTTGGACAGCTACCCCAGGGACATGGAGCGGGACGCGGCCGCCTGCGAGGAAGAAGGCGCGTCGCTGATTTTCCACCCGTCCCCGGAGGAGATGTATTTCCCGGACCATTGCACCTTTGTGGACATGGACCGCTTGACGAAGGGGCTTTGCGGGAAGACGCGCCCGACCCATTTCAGGGGCGTTTGCACGGTGGTTTCCAAGCTGTTCCACATCGTGGGCCCCGACAGGGCGTATTTCGGGCAGAAAGACGCGCAGCAGCTGGCCGTCATACGGCGCATGGCGAGGGATTTGGATTTTGACGTCGAGATCGTGGGATGCCCTATCGTGCGCGAGGCGGACGGCCTTGCCATGAGTTCCAGGAACACTTATTTAGACGACAGGGAGCGGAAGGCGGCGCTGGTCTTGCACCGGGCGCTTTCGCTGTGCAAGGAGATGGCGGACGCGGGAGAGACGGACGCGGCCAGGCTGAAGGAGGCCATGGCGGAAACGATCGGGGCGGAGCCGCTAGCCCGGATCGACTATATCGAGATTGTGGACGCCGATACGATGGAGGAGCTCACCCAGGCAAGGGCGGGCGCCCTTGTGGCGTTAGCGGCATACATCGGCAAGACGAGGCTGATTGACAACCAGATTTTGTGATTCCCGCGCGGGGAAGCCTTGCCCCTCCCGCATAGGGCGCGCGCAGGGCGCCGGGGCCGGGCATCGCCGGATGGGGAAGAAGGGGGCGTTGGCATGTACGTGAAAATGCTGAAGGGGAAGATTCACCGCGCGGTCGTCAGGCAGGCGGATTTGCATTACGTAGGCAGCATAACGATTGATCCGGACCTGATGGAGGCAGCCGGGATATTGGAGTATGAGAAAGTCCAGGTCGTGGACATTGAGAACGGCAGCCGTTTCGTGACTTACACGATTGCGGGCGAGCCAGGGAGCGGCATGGTTTGCTTAAACGGCGCGGCGGCGCGGCAGGCCTTAGAGGGGGACCATGTGATTATCATGGCGTACGCCGGCATGACGCCGGAGGAGGCGGAGTCCTTCCGGCCGAAAGTCGTGTTCGTGGATGAGGAGAATAGGATTACGGAGGTCTCTTCCTACGAGAGGCACGGGCAGGCGCGGTAAGGACGCATATCAGGCGAGGTCAGGCGGCTGGAGGCACGGCGCATGGGCGAGCGATGACAGGCGGGCGGAGGCACGGCGCACGGG
>CAZOLD010000210.1:0-2954 GCA_964580595.1 uncultured Eubacterium sp. | reverse complement strand
GCCGCCAGCTCGAAATCATAGGCCGCCACTTTCCCCTTTGCCGCCGCGCTCACCGAGGAAATGTCGGGCTGTTCAGGAAGCGGGTACCCCGTCACGTCCCCGAGCGCCAGCGCCGCGCACAAGACGGCGGCCGCCGCCCTTTTCCCCATCTTCCCTCGCATCTTATTGCTCTCCTCCCTGCGCGGCGCCCTTCAAGCGCCCTTGCAAATCAATGACCACGTATTCGCAATGCTTCCCCGTGCGCATGGGGTAGCGCCATCCTGCCACGCCGGAGGAAACGATGACCTTGCAGCCGCCGGTCTGGTACTCCCCGTAATTGAGCCTTCCCATCAGTTCCGTGAACTGCCCGGCCGGCCAGATCTGCCCCGCGTGGGTATGGCCGGACAATTGCAGGTCCACGCCCTGCTCGTCATTCTCATCCGACGCGATAGGCTGATGGTCGGCCACGATGACATATTTCCCCTCTCCCGCGCCTTGCAGGATATCCGCCGTGGATTTGCGCTTGCGCGTCCCTTCCCAGGCCGCGTCGTCCCGCCCCGCAAGCAGGATCTCATCGCCGATTTCCACGTACCGGTCCTGCAGGATCGTGATCCCGGCGGACTCGATCGCGTCCTTCAGCTCGTCGTCCGAATACGTCCGGTCCTGGGTGTATGGCTGCTTATCATGGTTCCCGTATACGTAATACGTGCCGTACCGGCTCTCCAGGCCGCCCAGCAGGCGGAACACCTCCCGCATCTTCTCCTTCGAGGTCCCCTCCTCCACGATATCGCCGCCTAAGAGAATAAAGTCCGGCCTGGTTTCCTGCATTTCCTCTATCTTCCCCTTCAAGACATCCGGATCCTGCACGGTATCGTAGTGGATGTCCGTCAGCAGCAAAATCCGGACATCCTCCGTAAGGTCGTCCGTCAAGATCTCATAACGCATCTCCCTGATATGCCCCATGTTAAAGAAACCGTAAGCAAGGACTAAGGCCGCCGCGGCAATCGGCAGCAAGCCGCTGCCATAGATTTTCTCCCAGAGGGCAAGCGCCCTGCCGCCCTTCCGTTTCCTGCAGGCAAGCCTTACAAGGAGGGCGATTAGGTCGACAGCCAGGAACGCGCCGGCGACGTAGAGGATCATGATCGCGACCGTCGAAAGCACGCTGATCCCGATAAGCGCCAGGCATCCCGCGAGGATGAGGTTCATTGCTTTTATGCCCGTCCGCCCCACGTCGAGGCCATAAAATTTCTCCACCCTCCGGACGCAATAATAAAAATAACAACCAAGCCCCGCCGCCAGGATCAGGGCTATGATAATACCAAAAGCCGCCACGCCATCACCTTCCCTCCATGCAATATCCCGCTCGCAACTTGCGCTAATCATAACATAGGGATTTTCAGATGTCAAAAGAGAATCCGGGATTGTTTCTTAAAAATCCTTTACTTTTCCGGAGGAATGTGCTAGGATGAAGACGTGCTGTCGACGCAGCATAGATTATTTTTTTGGAGGGTACTGATATGCAAGGCACAGTCAAGTGGTTTAACAACCAAAAGGGATACGGTTTCATTTCCGACGAGACGGGGAATGACGTATTTGTTCACTATTCCGGACTGAACATGGAAGGGTTCAAGTCAGTGGAAGAAGGCGCGAGGGTAGAGTTTGACGTCACCGAGGGCACCAAGGGGCCGCAGGCGGTGAACGTGACCGTCCTTTCATGACGCGCGTTTGATTCAATCTGGTTTTCGATGTACCTTTGTCTTATATAGCTTATATAGATGGAAGATATGGATGAAACACAAGATGGACAGAACAGGGGAAGCCGCGGTTGCGGCTTCCCCTGTTTTTCTGCCTTATCGCGCGGCGCAAAAGCGAGGGCGGCGCCCGTCCCTTCCCCAGGCGAACCCAGGCGCCCGAGCGCGTGGAAGCATGGCGCCTCATCCATTTTTTCCCGCGCGAGTTCACGCGCGGCATCCCTACGACGGTTTCCCCGCGTCCTCCCCTCTCCGGAAGCAAGCGTAAAGGACGCTTCCCAGGATGATTCCCAAATCCGAAAGGTTGAACACGACGCGGCTGAGCGCCTTCCACGGCGCATGGAAGCGGAGATAATCCACCACGTGCCCGCGGGTCTCCCGGTCGTACAGGTTGCTCGCGCCGCCGCCGACCATCAAGCTCAATCCCAGCTTCGCCGCCGGACGGTCCTCCCCCTGCAGCATGGCGAGCCAGTACCCGGCAAGCATGAGCCATGAAGCGCCGCTGATCTTTTTCGCGAGATCCGGCCTGCCCTCAAGGGCATTCAAGACGACACCCTTGTTATGGCTCTTCGTCAAGGTGGCCCTGCCGCGCAGGATCTCCTTCTCCTCCCCGTCCTCCCAGTGCTTCTCAATATGGTTCTTCACCAGCAAATCCCCGGCGAACACGGATGCCGCCGCCGCCAAATACCTGTATCTCATCCCGACTCCTCCCGCCTTGCGGCAAAATCTCTTCCCCTTTTGGGCGTCCGATGGGAACCGCCTTTATTATAACGGGAAACCCGATGCTTGTCACGGGAAATTTTCAAGGGACGGGCCTATTCAATCAAACAGCTTGCAGCCTTCCTCCTTGAACTGCTCTATTTTATCCAGGATGTCCTGCTCGTCCGCGCCAAGGTAATCCGCAAGGCATGCCAGGCAATAAAACCGCGTCGCGTCGGGATGGAGCAACTTCCGGTTAATCCCGATCTCGTCCTTGCTCAAGGGGGACTTCCCGCACGCCACGCATGATGCTGGCCCACTTCTTTTTCTCATGGTCCATCAAACCCTTACGGAATAATCGGGAACCGTCTGACCCGCATATTTCCCATCGGCATAGCCCATCTGGATTCTGATGATGCCTCGCATATCCATGGCGGGCAGGAAGCAGTATTTCCGGAAATCCCCTGGTGAGATGTCCCCCGCCGAGCGGACGTGTGGGAACAAGAGTTTCAAGAACGCGGTGCA
>CAZOLD010000209.1:0-2968 GCA_964580595.1 uncultured Eubacterium sp. | reverse complement strand
GATGCCCGCCCGCGCCCGTTTCCCTAACGCGGCGCCTCCTGCTTCATCATGAATTTCTCATGGTACATCATCTTGTCCGCCCTGCGCAGCGTGTCGCCCAGGTCGTAATCGACGGATTTGTCGTACGTCTCATACCCGCTCGCGATCCGGATCGGGAACTCCTCGGGATGCCGCTCGTTGCTCGCCTCCGCCGCCTTCTTCATCAGCAGAATCCTCTTCCGGCACTCCTCGACGGAAACCCCCTTTAGGAGGACGCAGAACTCATCCCCGCCCATGCGGTAGCAATTCCCGATATCCCCGAACGCCTTCAGGATCAGCTTCGCGCTGTACTTGATATAGCGGTCGCCCTTCTCATGGCCAAACGTGTCGTTGCATTTCTTCAGGTTATTCAAGTCAAACATGACGATGATGCACCCTTCCGGGGAAAAGCCTTTCTTCTGCGTATGCTCCGCGTACGCCGTGCGGTTGAACACGCCAGTCAGCTGATCATGGTAGGCCATCCTCTCGTATCTCTTGGCATTCGCCGCCATCCTCACCATCCGCTGGTTCTCACGCAGGGAATGCGCGCCAAGCACGACGATGTAGACTAAAAACGCCAGCATCCCCATGATCATCGTGGGCATTCCTTCGGAGAGGTAGTAGGACGCCATGTCTAGGGACATCCCCACCACGCAGATGATCGCGCACCTCACCAGGATTCGCAGCTGCCGGCTCCACCCGACGGCCTTGCGCTCGCGCAGGAGCATATAGAAAAACGCCACGATCATCAGCGCCATCACGAGATGGCACATCCACAGCGTCTCGTGGAAATCCGCAATCCCCGTGGCTTGCATCACCACGCACGCCACGCACACGGCCACGCTGGCAAAGCAAGGGACATACCACAGCAGGGAGTGCTTCCTGGAAAAAAGGCTCCTCACATACAGGAAAAACGGCACTTCCAGCAGCAACAGCACGAGATAGGGGAAATACGCAAGGGGGATGGAAGTCTGGAACAGCAAGGTCATCGCCGTCGAGTCCGAGAGCTTCCACAGCCCGATCAGGATGGAGAAGAGCCCCAGCACCGCCAGGCTCTTGTCAATCGACGGGTTATTATAAGAATTCACCAGCGTGTAGAGGATGAAGATAACCCCAAACACGATCGCCACGAGGCTGATGAGGAAAGAGAGTGCGTTCTGCCTGAAAATCTCCATCCAAATCAAATAACGCGACCCCATGTAAAATTTCGGCGCGGCCTGGCTGTAATCCTTGTAAACCGGCGTCAGTATGACCTCGATCTTCTTGCCGTTGTCCTCCTGGGAGAGCAGGACGGTGTTCCAGTTGCTTCCGGGCGTCCGCCCGAAGGGGTTATCCGGAGACGGGCTCATGGAATACACCAGCTCATCCCCGATATACACGTCCACGCACTCATGCATGGAATAGAACACGAGGCTCCCGCCGCCCCTCGAGATATCCAAAATCTGCATCATGTACTTCTGCCTCACCCCAATGGGTGCCTCCGGATCCTTCGAGATGAAGCTCGTATACTCCGTCACCCTGCGGAATGTCTCGCTGGACCGATCGGAAAAAACGCTGTTCCTGACGTTTAAGCACACGTATATGAAAAAAGAAACCGCCATCACCATGCACGCGGCATAGCAAAGATAAAGGATGACATCCCTTTTCTTCCTTTTCGCCTTCCCCATTTTCTCCTCCCCCGCCGCTCGCGCATGCCCCACGTCACTTGATGATGATGCTCGCGCAATCCAAATCGTCCGCTAAGTTGTACACCTTCCCCGTCTTGATCCCCACGACCGTCGGACGCAGGGCATATCCCGGCTTGTTGGCCGCCACCTTCGCCTTCTCCCCGTTGCTCAGCTCCACGATACTGTCCACCGGATAGAGGATCACGCTGTCCATGAAGCTCTTCATGACGTCAATGTCTAACTCCTCCGTCATCGACATGATCATTTCTAGCGCGTCCCGCTGGGAATACGCCTTCTTGTATATCCGCTCCGTCACGAGCGCGTCGTAAATGTCCGCGACCGTCAGGATCTTCGCGAACAAATGGATCTGGTTCTTCTCCACGCCCATCGGGTATCCCTTGCCGTTGAGCTTCTCATGGTGCTGCAGGACGCCTAGGGAAATCGGCTCCGAAATCTCGCCCTTGTCCTTGAGTATCCCGTACCCTAGGATGGAATGCTTCTTCATCAGGGCGAACTCCTCGTCCGTCAGCTTCCCGGGCTTGTTGAGGACCTCGTTGGGGATCTTGGACTTCCCGACGTCGTGGAGGAGCCCCGCGATCCCGATATCATAGACTTCCTTCTCCGAAAGCCCGTATTTCTTCGCGATAATCATGGACATCGTGGCGACGTCCACGCTATGCTTGAACGTGTACTCATCGCTGACCTTGAGTGCGCTGATGTCGACCGCAATCGCCTGGTTGTCGTCAATCGCCCGCATCAAGTCCCTCGTGATATTGTTCGACGTGTCCGCGAAATCCTCGGAATCCGTGTTGCTGTACAGATATTGGATGCCCGTCGAGACCCTGCTCTTCACGCTCTCGGAGAGCTTGACCTTCGCCGGGTCGGGCTTCTTCTCCTTCTCCACCGTCTCCTGGACCGCCTTCGGGATCTCGATCCCCTCGGGATTGAGCGGGTCCTCCTCGCCCTCCCTGATGTAGACGCCCATGATCCCCATGTTCAGCAGGGATTCGATCAGATATTCGTCAAGAGGAGCCCCCTTGGCAATCAGCACCCGCCCCGAGCGGTCCACGATTGCCTGGTCAATCCGCATCCCGACTTCCAATGTCCTTGTACTTACAAACCTTCTCGTAACCAACTTTCCTCACCTATACCCGCATCCGGCCGCCCGTCCCGCGCCCGGTTATTTTCACACACCGGTACATTATACATCATTTCCACTCCAGTTCCAAGTGGAAAATCTCTTGTTTGGCGCCGAAATAAGGAAAAAGCCCGCGCAAGCCGCG
>CAZOLD010000208.1:0-2985 GCA_964580595.1 uncultured Eubacterium sp. | reverse complement strand
TGGCAGATGCCCCCGCCATACGTGTCCACCGTCGTCCCATTCTCATATGAGCCGGCAAGCTCATATCCGTTCTCCGCGTCAAAGGGGCTTACCGCCTCATAAACGGAGAAGCTGTCGCCGGGATAAATCACGGACCCGTTGATCTTCGACGCCCCGTTCTCCACGTTCTGCGCGCGCCCTTCCGCGGACGACGCGAAGGACGTATGGAAGCTGCCCAGGACATCCTTCACCTTGGATAGCTCCTCCTCCGTGCCCTTGGGATCCTTGACGTCAGCCGCCAAATCCACGGCGCCGCTGCCGCCGTCGGCCCATTCCTTGGAAAAATAATCCTCAATGGCGGACACGGATTTCCCGATATTCACTTCCACGCCCTGCGTGCCCGGGGTGACGGTGAACTCCCCGTTTTCCCGGATCAGACCCGCGTTTTCCGCCGGCGTGTTCAGCTCCTCCGCGTGCTCCTCTAAGAAGCTCTCCACCTTCTCGGCGTCCGCCTCAAAGGAAAGCCCGTACCTCTTGTCCTCATTTTCCAAATCCTTCATCGCCTTGTAACGCACGATGAGGTTGCCGCTCTTCCCAAGGCTCGCGGCCTCCTGCGTGATCTCCCGGTTCTTCCAGGAAATGCCGAAATCGGAGACAGGCGCGCTTATCTCGTTCTCGCCCGCCCGGAACGTGACGGTCTCCCCCATCCGCCCTTCCAGGTACTCCTCCACCGCTTCCTCCGCTTCCCCCGGATCCATCCCGCCTACCGGGACGTCGCCGAAGTACACGCGGGGCGGGATGGCGTCCCCGTCGTCCGCCCGCGCGCCCTCGGGGAACGCCCATGCCGCGGCCAGCAAGGCCATCACGAACATGCCGCCAACGGCAGCCAGGCAACACTTCTTTCGATCCATCCTCATAACCCGATCCCCTCCTAACTGATTCGTCGTTTATGATCCTTTCCCTTTTGCGAAAACACGAAAAAACGCCGTCATCCCAAACATGAAAACAAAGGCCGGCGCAAAGCCGGGCCGCCCCGAGAGGCAGGCCAAACCACGCTTATTTTAACATAAAACCCTGGTTTTTCAAAGGGGAGGGAAGATGGGAAAAACAACGAATTTCATTGACAGAAAGTTTGTCTTTCTGTATATTATGACTAAGGCCGCGAAGGCACTGTCAGGGCATTTGCCGCGGGCCGCAAAGGCACAGGCGTGGCATTCGCCGCGAGCCGTAAGGCACTGGCAGGGCGGACACCGTAGGCCGTGAAACACACGCTAGGCATTCGCCGCGGGCCGCGAAGGCACAGGCAAGACGGACGTCTTGGGCCGCAAGGCACGCGTGGCGGCTCCCCGGCGGCGCTCACACGAATGCCGCCAAAAACAGGGACACGACCATGGACGCCACTAAGACTATCGCGATGATGGCCGCCATGGTACGCTTTTTTTTGTCCTTCATGGAACCTCACCTCATTTCGTATCAGAATCCAAAAAATCTCAAGAAAGGAACCAAACGCTTATGGCATTCCCCATCTTATTTTGCTGGGTCCTCATTTTCCTGGTCGTCGTCGCCTACAAGCAGCGCAAGGCGAGCAGGAAACAGGAAAAAGCCGAGAAATCCTTCTGGGAGCGCGAGAACCAGGCGAACGCCGTGCGCAAGCAGGACATCTCCAACCTGGATTACGTGAACCTCTCCGGAGCGAGCCTCCCGTTCGCCCTGTTCGAGGACGAGGCCTTAAAGGAATGCGAGAACCAGGTGCGCAAGCTGGCGGGGGAGAAAATCCTGAACCTCACGGGGATTAGCAACACCGACCTCAAAATGGCTTACGGCGCGGCGAATCTCCCGCTCCTGACGCAATACGACCTGAATTTCACGATGCTGGTGCGCGCGCTGAATGCCTGGGGGCAACGGCTCGCCGAGCTGTCCTTCCCCGACGAGGCCATCTCGGTCCTCTCTTTCGCCGTGTCCATCGGCACCGACATCAAGGGAAGCTACCAGCTTCTGGCAAAGCTCTACCGGGAACGCGGCGAGCAGGAGAAAATCGCGGGCCTCAAGGAAAGCGCCTCCCGCTTGAATTCCCTCATGAAAGAGCCCATCCTCGCCATGCTGGATGAAGCATGAACCCCGCGCGGCAGGCCCCATGGCGCAAGCCCCGCGCCGCCAGATTTCCCTCAGCGTGATATCAGCGGTGAAAAACGCCGCCCGCGCCCGTCTTGGGTGCGGCTGCGGGGCATGGGGCTAAGCCCAGCGCCGCTGGCTTCCTCGGCGTGATATCCATGGCAGACATCATGGCGCAAGCCCCGCGCCGCCGGGACCAGCATCCTGCTGCGCGGCACAACCGCCCGCGGACGCGAGGATCCGGTCCGTCAGGCGGGACGCCTCGCTCCTCGTCAAGCTGTCTATCTCTACCTTCAAGTCTATCCCATGGCGATCCGCAAGCTCCCTTAGGTATTTTTTCTGGCGCTCCGTCGCCGGGGTCTGCTTTTTCAGACGGTACCGGAAGGGACGCGGCGCGAACTCCTCCGGCGCCTGCCCGCCAAACTCCTCCTGCATCCGCAAGAGCAATTCAGACGTCGCCCTCGCGTCCGCGAGCGCGCGGTGCTTCTCCCCGCGCGGGATCCCGTAACGCTCGCAGAGATGGTCCAGCGTCTTCTTTTCCTCCTGCGGGAGGAACTTCCGCGCCAGCCTCAATGTGTCAATCCCTTCTTTTTCCATCTTAAGGCCGTTGTTCACCGCGCATTGCAGCAGAAAGCTGTAGTCATACAAGAGATTATGCCCTGCCAGCGGGAGGCCTTCGGCGAAATCCAAAAACCCCGCCACCGCTTCCGCCGGGGAGCAGCCGCCCTCCGCCATCTCGTCCGTGATCCCGGTCAGCTCCGTGATGCCCGGGGGAAGCTCCATCCTGGGGTTCACCATCCGTTGGAACTCGCCCTCCACGCGACCGCCCACTACCCTGACCGCGCCGATTTCCAAAATCCGGTCCGTCTTGACCTTCAGCCCGGTCATTTCCAG
>CAZOLD010000207.1:0-3000 GCA_964580595.1 uncultured Eubacterium sp. | reverse complement strand
TCCGCCCGAGCCACAATGAGGGGATCAAGAAAGACAGGATGGTAAGGCAGATCGAGAGGTTTGAGTACATCGTCACGGACTCCGAGCTGGAGGCCTTGATCCTGGAATGCAACTTGATTAAGGAATACAGGCCGAAGTACAATACCATGTTAAGGGATGACAAGTCGTATCCCTACATCAGAGTGACGCTGGGAGAGGATTTTCCCAGAGTCCTCTTTTCACGTCAGCTAAAAAAAGACAAGTCCCGTTATTTCGGGCCTTACACCAGCGCCGGCGCGGTCAAGGAGACCATCGAGCTGATCCAGAAGCTGTATTGCATCAGGACTTGCAGCCGATCCTTGCCGAAAGACATCGGGAAGGGGCGCGCGTGCCTGAATTTCCACATCCATCGGTGCCTGGCTCCCTGCCAGGGGAACGTCAGCAAGGAGGAGTACCGCAAGCAGATTGACGGCGTGATGGATTTCCTGAACGGAAAATACCAGCCGGTGCTTTCGGATTTGGAAGAGAAGATGCGGGCCGCGTCGGACGCGCTGGAATTTGAGAAGGCGATTGAGTACCGGGAATTACTAAGGTCCGTGCGCCAGGTCGCCCAGAAGCAGAAGATCACGAATTCCGACGGGGAGGACAAGGACGTCATCGCCATGGCGTCGGACGGGGAGGACGCCGTCGTGCAGGTGTTTTTCGTCCGGGACGGCAAGCTGATCGGGCGGGACCGGTTCCATGTGAGCGTGGGGAGCGAGGATTTGCCCTCGCAGGTCCTAGCGACGTTCCTCAAGCAATTTTACGCGGGGACTCCCTTCATCCCGAAGGAGCTCATGCTCCAGGAGGAGGTGGAGGACGCGGATTTGATCGAGGAGTGGCTGGAAAAAAAGCGCGGGCAGAAGGTCCGCATCCGCGTCCCCAAGAAAGGCGCGAAGGAGAAGCTGGTGGAGCTGGCGGAGCAGAACGCCCGCCTGGCGCTGGAGCAGGACAAGGAGAAGATTAAGCGGGAGGAAGGGCGCACGATCGGCGCGCTAAAGGAGAGAGGGAGCTTGCTGGGCTTAGAAGGGATAAGGCGCGTGGAGGCGTATGACATTTCCAATATCAGCGGGTTCGAGACGGTAGGCTCGATGGTGGTTTACGAGAAGGGGAAGCCGAAGCGGAGCGATTACCGGAAATTCAAATTGCGCACCGTGGCGGGCCCTGACGACTACGCCTCGATGCACGAGGTGCTCACGAGGCGTTTCTCCCACGGCATAAGGGAGCGGGAAGAGATGAGGGAGCAGGGGATGGGCGAGGAATACGGCAGCTTCACGCGCTTCCCCGACCTTATCATGATGGACGGCGGGAAAGGGCAGGTCAACGTGGCGCTGCAGGTGCTGGATGAGCTGCGGCTGGACATCCCGGTCTGCGGCATGGTGAAGGACGACAGCCACCGCACGAGGGGGCTGTATTACCGGAATGAGGAAATCCCCATGGACAGGCACAGCGAGGGGTTCATGCTGATTACCAGGATCCAGGACGAGGCGCACCGCTTCGCCATTGAGTACCACCGTTCCTTACGGAGCAAAGAGCAGGTCCATTCCGTGTTAGACGACATCCCGGGGATCGGGGCGGCCAGGCGCAAGTCCTTGATGAAAGCCTTCCTGTCCCTTGACGGCATCCGCGAGGCGGACGTCGAGACGTTATCGAAGCTTCCCTCGATGGACGCGCGGGCGGCCCGGTCCGTGTATGAATTTTTCCACAAGGATGGGCAGGAAGCCAGCCCGGACGCGGCGGCAGGCGAAGCGGGACAGGGTTTGGAATCGGGAGAAACGCGGGCGCGCGAGGCTTCCATGGCGCAGGTTGGCCCGGACGCGGCGCGTCCCGATGACGCGGCGGAGGGTCAGTCCCCGGGACTCGGGGAGACGCGGGCATGACGGGAAGCCGCCGGAGGGGAACGCGCACGGCCGGCCGGATATGGCTTGGCATCCATGCGGCGCGGGATAGGCGGCACGGGGAAAGCGGCGGAGAGGGCGGGATGTGAAATCGTCGCGCAAGACGCGCGGGCGGCGCGGGGCATGGCTTTGAAACCGCGCGGGACGCGCGGGAGAAAGAGAAAGGGTGAGGTAGATGGACGGCGTAAGCATTGAGAAAATCGTGGAAAAGATGGATTTGAGGGTTTTGAACCCGGAAGTGGACATGAAGAAGCGCAAGGTCAACCTGGCGGACGTCAACCGGCCGGCTTTGCAGCTGACGGGGTATTTTGACCATTTCGAGAGCAAGCGGATCCAAATGGTCGGCATGGTGGAATACACCTACCTGCAGAAGATGAGCGAGGAAGAGAAAAGAAAGGTTTACGAGGAATTTTTTTCCTATAACATTCCCTGCGTGATTTTCAGCCGCAATTTGGAGCCGGACGCGGAGCTCATCCGGATCGCGACGGAGAACAACACGCCGGTGCTGTCCACGGGATTTGAGACGTCCACTTTCATGGCGGAGCTGATTTTCTACCTGAGGGAGGAGCTGGCGCCCTTCATTTCCATCCACGGCGTGCTGGTGGACGTCTATGGCGAGGGCCTCCTGATCATGGGGGAGAGCGGCATCGGAAAAAGCGAGGCGGCGCTTGAGCTGATCCGCCGCGGGCACCGCTTAGTCAGCGACGACGTGGTGGAGATCCGCAAAATCAACGAGCACAAGCTGGTAGGCTCCGCCCCGGACATGCTGCGGCATTTCATCGAGTTGCGCGGCGTGGGGATCATCGACGTCAAGACGCTGTACGGCGTGGAATGCGTCAAGGAAAAGCAGAACATCGACTTGGTGATCAAGCTGGAGGACTGGAAGAAGGAAAATGAATATGACAGGATAGGCCTGGAAGAGGAATATACGGAGATCCTGGGGAACAAAGTCGTGTGCCATTCCCTGCCGATCCGGCCTGGCAGGAACCTGGCGATTATCTGCGAGTCCGCCGCGGTCAACCACAGGCAGAAGAAGATGGGGTACAACGCGGCGCAGGAGCTGTACCGCCGGTTCCAGGAGAAC
>CAZOLD010000206.1:2255-3013 GCA_964580595.1 uncultured Eubacterium sp. | reverse complement strand
GCAGAGAAGGCGCGTGGCCGAAGGCGGCGCCGCGCGATTTTCCCCATAAAAAGGGAGGATGCCAGGAAACGCATGTCCCCTGGCAGTTATTGTGAAAAAATCTATTCAAATTGAAGTTGCTGGCATATTTCTTCGAATCTGTTTGTCATTATAAAGCGAAGAAATGAAGTTTCCATGTTGGTAAAATGAAACTTTTATAAACGATAAATGAATAAATTATGAACGACGAAGAGAGCAGATGCTTTCGCTGAGCCACAAAGCTGTGGGACACGGGGAAGGCATCTGCTCTTTTTATTATGAAAGCCCAGTCGCAATGGACATGCGGACGGACTGCTCGCAGTCCGTTCCGCGTGGACATTAGCGACGCTAACCCGTACGAGGGCGGCAGCCCGGATTGCGAATACGGGGTAGGATTGCGGGAGTTGCGCAGTAGCGGAGCAATCCGTGGGCTTTCACCCATGGAGGTGTCCGACTATGCGGAAGGACTGCTTGCAGTCCAAATCCGTGGGCTTTCATCCATGGAGGCACCCGGCATGCGGGGCATGAAGGATTATTATCATAAAAAAAAGGGAGGAATGCTTTATGACGGAACAAGCAATTATGGACTTGGTGAGCGAGCATACGTTTGGCGTCTGGTTCCTGATCGGCGCGGCGCTGGTCTTCTGGATGCAGGCGGGGTTTGCCATGGTGGAGGCGGGATTTACCCGCGCGAAGAACGATTAATTCCAGCAGGTTGTTCTCCCGCCCTTCCTCTTTGA
>CAZOLD010000206.1:269-2245 GCA_964580595.1 uncultured Eubacterium sp. | reverse complement strand
CTGATGAAGAACCTCATGGATTTCTGCATCGGCACGGTGATGTTCATCCTGATCGGCTTCTCCTTGCTGCTGGGCGAGGACGTGGCCGGCTTCATCGGGAAGCCGGGGTTCGATATCTTCACGGCGTACCAGGATTTTGATTTTTCCAACTTCGTGTTCAACCTGGTATTCTGCGCGACGACGGCGACCATCGTGTCGGGGGCGATGGCGGAGAGGACGAAATTCCTATCCTACTGCATTTATTCCGCTATCATTTCCGCCTTGATTTACCCGATCGAGGCGCACTGGATCTGGGGCGGCGGCTGGCTCTCCCAGCTGGGCTTCCATGATTTCGCCGGCTCTTGCGCGATCCACATGGTAGGCGGGATTTCCGCGCTGATCGGCGCGAAGATGCTTGGGCCGCGTATCGGGAAATTCAACAGGGACAAGGACGGGAAGATCACGAAGGTCAACGCGTTCCCGGGGCACAACCTGCCGCTTGGCTGCCTGGGCGTCTTCATCCTGTGGCTTGGCTGGTACGGGTTCAACGGCGCGGCGGCCACGAGCATCCCGCAGCTGGGCTCCATTTTCCTGACCACGACGATCGCGCCGTCCGTCGCGACGGTGGTTTGCATGATTTTCACTTGGGTAAAATACGGCAAGCCCGATATCTCCATGTGCCTGAACGCTTCTTTGGCGGGCCTCGTGGCGATCACGGCGCCCTGCGACGTGACGGACGCGCTTGGCGCGATTATCATCGGCGCGGTGGCGGGACTTCTGGTGGTATTCGGCGTCTGGTTCCTTGACAACAAGCTGCGTGTCGACGACCCGGTCGGCGCGGTGGCGGTGCATTGCCTGAACGGGATTTGGGGCACGATCGCGGTCGGCCTCTTCGCGACAACTTCCGCCCCGGGCAGCGAGATTAACGGCCTGTTCTACGGCGGCGGTTTCCATCAGCTGGGGCTGCAGTGCCTGGGCGTGCTCACGGTGGGCGCGTGGACGGGCGTGACGATTACGATTGCTTTCCTCATCATCAAGGCTCTTGTGGGGCTGCGCGTGTCGGAGGAAGAGGAAATTGTGGGTCTGGACTCCTGCGAGCACGGCATCGCGAGCGCGTACTCCGGGTTCAGCATCATGGACGTTTCTAATACCATGACGATGGACGTCAACGAGAACACGAACCTCGGCATCTCGGATTACGAGTCTGCGTCCCAGGCGCAGCGTGACGCGGCGGTCAAGGTGGTTTCCATGCCGACGGCGGACACGGGCATGTACAAAGTGGTCATCGTGGCGAAGCTCGCGCGGTATGACAAGCTGCGCAAGGCCATGAACGAGCTGGGCGTCACGGGCATGACCGTCACGCAGGTCATGGGCTGCGGGATCCAGCGCGGCGCGGGCGAGAGGTACCGCGGCGTCGAGATGGACGCGACCCTGCTCCCGAAGGTGAAGCTGGAAATCGTCGTCGGGAACATCCCTGTGGAGAAAGTCATCGAGGCGGCGAAGAAAGCGCTCTACACCGGCCACATCGGCGATGGGAAGATCTTCATTTACAACGTCTCGAAGGTTTACAAGGTCCGCACGGGCGAGGAAGATTTGGCTGCCTTGCTGGACGTGGAATAAGATGGATTGGCATCAAGCACAGAAGCCTGGCTGCCGTTTCGCGGCGCTGCCATGCGGGGCATGTCCCCGCGCGGCGCCCGCGAGCGGCGGGGCTTCTTTTTTTATGCCCGAGCCGCCGACCCGTCCTGAGTTCCGTCCCGGGCGCGTCCCGCCAGTTAGCCCTGCGGCGCGTCCCGTCAGTCAGCCCCGCGGCGCGTCCCGCCGGTCTGCCCTGCGGCGCGTCCCGCCAGATAGCCCTGCGGCGCGTCCCGTCAGTCAGCCCCACGGCGTGTCCCGCCGGTCTGCCCCTTCACTCCCCGAGCACGACCCTGCAAGTCTTTTTGTAGCAGCTAATCCCATATTTTAAGATGGTCTCCATCCCCTCGTCTTGAAGTTCC
>CAZOLD010000206.1:0-259 GCA_964580595.1 uncultured Eubacterium sp. | reverse complement strand
CTGCCATGTGGCGTGTTCCGCCGGTCTGCCCTGCGGCGTGTCCCGCCAGTTTTCCCTGCGGCTCTTCCCGCCGGTTAGCCCTGCGGCTCTTCCCGCCAGTCTGTCCCGCGGCGTGTCCCGCCAGCCAGCCCCGCGGCATGTTCCGCTGGTTTTCCCTGCGGCTCTTCCCGCCGGTTAGCCCTGCGGCTCTTCCCGCCGGTCTGCCCTGCGGCGTGTACCGCCGGTCTGCCCTGCGGCGTGTTCCGCCAGTCTTCCCCGC
>CAZOLD010000205.1:0-3016 GCA_964580595.1 uncultured Eubacterium sp. | reverse complement strand
GCAGGCATAGCCGGAAAGGAGCATATCATGAAACCATTGGAAACCTACTATGAGAACCTGGCCTCGCGCATCTTAGAGGGCCTGAAATCCCGCCAGATGGAGGGGCATTTTTGCAAAACCGCGGAGGAGGCCGCGGATCTAGCTAACTCAATGATCGGCGCCGGAAGCTCCGTCGCGTTCGGCGGATCCATGACCTTAGCGGAAACCGGGATGGTCAGCCGACTGCACGGCCGAGATGACATCACGCTTTATGACAGGAGCCAGGCGACTGGCCCTGAGGAAATCTCGGACATCTACCACAAGGCGCTGTCCGCGGATTACTACCTCATGAGCACGAACGCCATCACGTACGACGGGCAGCTCGTCAACATCGACGGGAACGGCAACCGCCTGGCCGCCCTAGTATACGGCCCGGAAAATGTCATCGTGCTCACGGGCATGAACAAGGCGGTCCCCACGGTTGAGGAAGCCCTCTCGCGGGTACGCAACGCCGCGGCTCCCATAAACGCGCTCCGCTTAGGCCGCAAGACGCCTTGCGCCGCCACCGGGGCATGCGCGGACTGCCAAAGCCCGGATTGCATCTGCTCGCAGACCGTCATCACAAGAAGAAGCATGACGCCAGGCCGCATCAAGGTCATCCTGATCGGGAAGGCCCTGGGGTACTGAATCCATCGAGCCAGACGCGTGGCCGGCCGCGTCAGTCCGGCGGGAGCGGGACGCGACCCAAACGCCGAACGGCGCCGGCGGGCTGCCGGCCTACTGCTTTTCTTTTAGCAAATCGCGGATTTCCGTCAGGACTTGCACGTCCGCCGGGATCTCCTCCGCGGCCTCTTCCTCTTCTTCCTTGTCCTTCTTCCTCTGGAACTTATTCGTAATCTTGAGGATGATGAACAGGCATAATGCCGTCAGCAGGAAATTAATGACCGCGTTAATGAAATTCCCCACCATGATGTGGGCATCCCCGACCGTCAGGGAAATCCCGCTGAAATCTAATCCCCCGATGATGATGCCGATGATCGGGCTGATCACGTCATCCACCAGGGATGTGATGATCGCGGTAAACGCGGAGCCTATGATAATGCCGACGGCCATGCTCATGACATTTCCCCTGGAAATGAACTCCTTAAATTCTGCGATAAATTTTTTCATCTTACTCCTCCTTTCGCCTCTCACGGACAGCAAGCAGGCGTCCCCACAGAACGATTCGTGGGAACGCCTGCATTCTTCAGAGCGTTCTCTCCGCTATCCGCGCGGGCGCGATTCCCGCGCCCGTGCCACGCGCATGACGCCACGCCGCGCGGCAAGCGCCTCGGCCCGACTCAGGATCCTAAGGCGACGCGCCCGATTCGCGCCATGCCGCGCAAACCCTACTTCACCACGATCTTGCAAGTGGCGACCACGGACGCTTTCGCCGTCGACCTCGCCGTAATCACCGCGGTTCCCTTCGCCTTGACCGTGACATTGCCCTTCGCGTCCACGAACGCGACATTCGCGTTGCTGCTGCTCCAGGTAATGCCCTGGTTCGCGCAGAACGGGCTGATCTGCGCGGTCAGCGCCACCGTGCCGCCCGCCTTCACGTCAGTCACGAGATACTTGCTCAAGAGGACATTCTCCGGAGCCAACGGCGAGACGATGAGCTTCTTGTTCGCAAGGGTCTCATCGATGCGCTTCTCCAAAAGCGCGATATCCTCGCTCGAGCCGGATTCCCCAATCTCCGCGGCCTTCTCAATGAGCCACGCCATCTGCTCCCTCACGCCCGCGCTGTAGCTCTCATCGTCCAGGCAAGCCTGCAGCTGCGCGACTTTTGGCCCTAAGGTGCGCTTGTCTACCTCAGCGCCTTCTCGTTCAGGCCAACCATTTTGGACTGGTCGTTATACGTGTCAATCAAGGTATTGTATTCCTTCACGGTGATCGGGATCATGCCGCCGTGGCATCCCACGTCGCCGCCCGTGCGCCCGTAACCGCTCGTAAGCTTCTTGACGCTGTCCGGCTTCGAGAGATCCGTCGTCGTGAACGGCTCATACCGGACGGACATGTCGCCATAGTTGTCCACCATGATGCACCACTCGTCGCGGTCGATGAACTTAAACATCGTCGCGCCCTCATGCCAGCCTACCCAGTCATCCAGGGCCGTCTGGTCAATCTTCGTGAAGTGATTGCCCGTGGACTCTTCAATAAACCAATTATAGACAATCTCGGCCTTGCCCATGGCGTTCGTGTCGCCCGTCAAGTTATTGAGATCTTCCAAGCTGCCGTACTCCACGCCTTTGTAAGTATATGGCGTGATCCTCGTGGGATCCGTGTTATCGTAGTCCACGTCCGGATCCAGCACGGAATCCGCGCTCATGAGCTGGATCTTAAGGAGCGTGCCAAGCTTTGAGTCGGTACGCGTCTCATCCTTGACCACGCGGTAGAGCGTGCCATAGGGGTTCGTCACGTTCCCGTCCTTATCCTTTTCCGCCACCCACAGCTGGGAAGTGTCGATGTTGCCGTAGCCGTCATTGTCGCTCGCGCCGCCATTCTCCACATATTTCTGGTAGAACGGCTCCTCCTCGTACAGCTTCGTCTCGCTGAAATGCACAAAATCGTCCGTCTCGTTGCAATACAGGCGGTTCCTCGTCGTGCCGTCCGCCTTCACGCGCGCGGACCAATACACCAGGTAGTTATCCTTCTCCGGATTGTAGATCGCCTCCGGCGCCCATGCCATCCCGGCGTCAATCTCGCTGCCGACGTCGACCCAACGCCTCGTCCAATGCACCCAATCCTCCGTCTCATAGATGAAAAGATGCGTGCTCCCGCTGCCGGGCGTGGACATCGTGCCCCAGTTGCCAACCGTGTTATTTTCCATATTCCCGCTGTACTTTTCGGACATCGTGTTCAAGTCGGTCGCTAAAATCCATACCTTGTTCGAATCGCTGCCGTCCTTCTTGCACCCGCGGATCAAGTACGGGTCACGGATGCCATGGTCTTCACCCTCAAATGGGAAGAGGACGGACGCGTCCCCCTCGACCGTGCC
>CAZOLD010000204.1:0-3103 GCA_964580595.1 uncultured Eubacterium sp. | reverse complement strand
AACGCCCCGGCCGTTTTGCTGATATGGAAAAAGAAAATGGCTCCGCATCTTGCGGCGCCGCAAGGCTGGGGGCTTCAAACGCCCTAGCTGTTTTGCTGATATGAAAAGGAAAATGGCTCCGCATCTTGCGGCGCCGCAGGGCCGGGGCAGATAGCGTCCCCAGTCGTTTTGCTGATATGAAAAGGAAAATGGCGCCGCCCTCACCAGGAAAGCAAGGACGCGCCCCACGTGAATCCCGCGCCGTAGCCGCACAGGAGGAGGATGTCCCCTTCCCGCAACTTCCCCGCGCGGTTCATCTCATCTAGGAGGATGGGGATGCTGGCGGCTGAGGTATTGCCGCAACGGTCGATGTTCGACGGGAATTTCTCCATGGGGAGGCCAAGCTTCTTGGCAATCGAGGATAAGATGCGCAAGTTGGCCTGGTGCAGCAGGTAATAAGAGACATCGCCGGTTCCCATTCCCGCCTGTTCCAAAAGTCCCAAGATGCATGCCGGGACTTTTTTTATCGCGAACTCAAATACCTTCCGACCGTCCATGGAAAGATAGGAGGGGTCGCCCGCTCCGCCCTGACCTGTCATTCCGGGAGCCGCGCTCCCGCCGGCCCGGCAGGACAGGGCATCCGCGCCGGAGCCATCGGCCCCCTGCAGGCACGCGATCATGCCGCGCTCATCCGCCCTCATGACTGCCGCGCCTGCCCCGTCCCCGAAAAGGACGCAGGTGGAGCGGTCGTGCCAGTCTAAGAGCTTTGATATCGTCTCCGCGCCAATCACCAAAGCGGTTCGGCACATCCCGGCCCGGCAGTAGGCGTCCGCCGTATTGAGGGCATAGGGGAAGCCCGCGCAGGCTGCGCTTAGGTCAAACGCGGCCGCGCCGGCAGCCCCTAACTCCCGCTGCACCAGGCATGCCGTGCTAGGCGTAAAGCAGTCCGGGGAGACGGTGGCGACCAGGATTAGGTCCAGCTCTTCCGGCGCCACGCCCGCGTCCGAAAGCGCCGCCCTCGCGGCGGCCGTTGCCATGGAAACCGTCGGGCTGTCGAAAGGCTCGGCAAAATGCCGCTGTCTGATTCCCGTGCGTCCCCGCACCCAGCCATCGCCGGCGCCGGCCAAGCCCGCCAGCTCATCATTCGTCACGGCCTTGCCGGGGAGGCAGCTCCCGGTTCCGATAATCCTCGCTCTCACCCTACCCCGTCCTTTCCGTACGACGCTTCTTCCAAGGCACCCTGGCGCTTAGGAGAATTTCTCTACGATGGCGCGGATGGCAAGCGCGTTCTCGTTATTCGCGTTGCCCACGTCCGCCAGCTTCTCCGCGGTGAAATTCGTCTTGTCAATCTTCTGGACAATGTCGTTGACGCCAATCTCGTTCTCGCTCGATGCCGTCTTGATGACGTCCATGCGCTCCTGGATGCTCACGACGGCGGCGATGAAGCCGTTGGAGTTCTCCTCAATATCCTCCATTGCCTTGCGGATATCCTGGACGGAATCGCCGTATTCGTTGGCGATGTCCGCGAATTGGCGGAACTTGCCCGCGACGTCGCCCTCCATGAACTGGATGATATTCTCCACGCAGTTTTGCACGTCCGTGATGTAGGAATTGATCTCGCTGCAGATGTCGGAGATTTGCTTGGCCGTGTCGGAAGAGTCCGTGGCAAGCTCGCCGATTTCCTGCGCCACGACGGCGAATCCCTTGCCTTGCTCGCCGGCCCTGGCCGCCTCGATGGAAGCGTTCAGGGAGAGAAGGTTGGTCTGGCTGGCAATGTCTAAGATCTGCTTCGCCATGTCGTTGATCCGCGTCAGGGACTGGAGGTTCACCATGGCCGTCTCGATACTCTTGCGGTTCGTCTGCATCTTCCCGTTCGTGTCCGCGAGGGTCGACTCCGCCATCTGGCGCATGGTGTCCGCGGTCTTGATTAGCTCGGTGCTCTTCTCGTTCCCGGCCTGCACGGTCTTCTCCACCTGATCCACCAGGTCGGAAATCTTGGCGATCTCCTCCGCGACATTCTCGATGGCGTCGTTGGTCGTGATGATGCTGGCCGCGAGCTCCTCCGTCGTCGCGGAATTGTCCTCCACGTCGGAGGCCATGTCGTGCGTGGCTTCCGTCATCTGCCCCGCGGAATCATTGAGGGAATTCGTGCAGTCGTGAAGCGTGGAGACGATGGAGCGCAACGTCTCATAGAGGGAATCCATGGCGGTCGCGATCATGCCGACCTCGCTGCGCGCACCCACGAATTTCTCCATCTCCTTTGGAGCCTCCAAGTTCAGGTTCTTCAGCTGCGTGATGGCGCGCTCCACGATGGCCAGCGGCTTCACGCAGAATTTGACGCAGAACCAAGAAAGCGCCATGATCAGCAGGAGCGCCAGGATGCAGACGACTCCAAGGATTGTCCGGCTGCGGTTCGCATCGCCGAAAATCTCCGATTCCGTGTCGCTGAAGACGACCGCCCAGTTGCGCTCGGGCAGGTATTGGTAGATGGCGATATTCTTCTTGCCATTCTCATCCGTGTAATCCACCTCTCCGGTCAGGGTTTCCGGGTCGGCGTTTATTTTCTCCATGGCGGTCAGGAGCATCTGATCCTCGACCGGCGTGGCGATGAGGGACTCATCCTTGTCGAAAATATAAGTGGAGTCCGTCAGGTTCACCATGTAATCTTGCGCGTTATCCATTCCGTCCACCGTGATCTTCTGCAGCGCCTCGGTCAGGCTGGAGGCGTAACGGCCGCCGCCTACGTAGCCAATCGGGCTGCCGTCGTCCCCGAATACCGGGCAATACAGGGAAATCACGAGCTCGCCGGAGTTTGGCGAGGTGAGAACGCCGATATTGAAAACTTCGCCGGCGGCTAGGATGCCGTCCTGCAGCTGCTTCAGCGCGTCCCCCTCCCTGGTATAGATGCCGATGCTAGCTTCATTGGAATGGGTCAGGACGTGGGAATCCCATTCCGAGACATAGATGCCCTCCCAGCCGGTCAGGTTCTTGAAATAATCCAGCGTGTAGGCCTCGGCCTCCCGGGCCAGCTCCTCGTTCTTTGGATCCTCCAGCAGTTCCCTGACGATCGGGGCCTTCGAGAAAGCGATCATCAGCGCCTCGGTCTGCGCGACCTGCCGATCCA
>CAZOLD010000203.1:0-3121 GCA_964580595.1 uncultured Eubacterium sp. | reverse complement strand
GCTTTGCATTTCCCGCGGGTCCGCGTGGAGGACCAGCTCATTTTTCCCTAAATCCAGCTTATCCGCGAAGATGTAGCTGCTGCTAGGCTTCGGCAGGTTTCTCCTGCTTAGGATGGAGTCTAAGATGTTCCTTATGACGTAATAAATCACGGCGAAGGTCGGCACGCCGATAATCATCCCTACGATGCCGAACAGGCCTCCGCCCGTGAGGATGGCGAAAACGACCCAGAAGGAGGACAGCCCGGTAGAATCGCCCAAAATCTTAGGACCGATGATGTTCCCGTCGATTTGCTGGAGTATCACGATGAATATCACGAAATACAGCCCCTTGAGCGGGTCAGCCAGCATGATTAAGAGCGCGCTCGGTATCGCGCCCAGGTAGGGCCCGAAGAACGGGATGACGTTCGTCACGCCCACGATGACGCTGACCAGCACGGTATACGGCATCCTCAGGATTAATAGCCCGATGAAGCAAAGGATCCCGATGATAAGCGAATCTAAGAGCTTGCCCGAGATAAAGCCGCCGAAAATCTCGTTGCTCTTATGGACCGTGCGGATGATCGCGTTTGCCTGTTTCCCCGGGAAAATCGCGTAAATGAATTTCTTGCTCTGGCCGATGAAAGTTTCCTTGCTAAGCATCACGTAGACGGAAATGATGATTCCCACGACCAGGTTTATCACGAGCTTCCCGGCGGAAATCGCGCCCGTCGTCAGGCCCGCGATGATATTCTTGCTTTGCGGCAGCAGGTCCGTCTTGACCCAGTTTTCCAGGAATTCCGTCCCTTGCTTGAGCGCGATCTCGATGTATCTCGCCAGGTCGCTGTTTGACTGAACATAGTCCCTCAGCCAGTTCATGAAGTCGTTCACCTGCCCGGGGAGCGTGGCAATCAAGCCGAGTATGCTCTGGTAAAGCTGCGGCACGACCATCTGCACCAGGACGGCGATGATGACGACCACGAAGAGGAGCGCGCCCACGACGCTGACGCCGCGCACGGCCTTCTTCGCCTTCTCCGGGTTCTTGGCCCTCGCCTGGAAGAAGGGCAGCAGGTGCCGCTCCTCAAAATTCACGACGGGGATTAAGAGGTAGGCGAACACGAGCCCCATCAGGATGGGCATCAGGATTCCCTTGATTTTGCCCAGGAGGTTCGCGAAATCCTGGTACCGCTCCAGCAAAAAGAAATAGGAAATGCTTAGGACCAGCACCAGCAGGGCGGTCAGCCCGATTGCCAGATAGGGGCGGATATTCCAATTTGATTTCCCGCGCGGAGCCTGTTTCTCATTTTCTCTCATTTCCACAAAAACCCCCTCACCCTCGATAATAATTGATCAGGCATCCCTTCAGGATGATGTCCCGCTCGTCTTCCGTAAGCTCGCCCATTTCCAGCGTGAATTCCTTCCAGGAGCCGTCCTTTTCCACGTAGGCCGGGATAAAAGCCCGCTTGCCCGAGGCGTTCGCGATGGCCTGCCGGATGTCCGGCAGGAAAAGGTAGTCGCCGTTCGAGAACGGCAGCTCCCCTTCCGGGATGAGGAACGGCAGCATCCCCCAGTTGATGAGGTTCGAGCGGTAGCGCTTCGTGGCATATTCGTTCGCGATGTTCGCCCAGCCGCCCAGGACTTTCTGGCAGGAGGCCGCCTGCTCCCTCGCGGAGCCGTCGCCTGGCTTCACCGCGAATATCGTGCTCCCGAACCCGATGCTGCCCGCGCCGGCCTCGGGGTCAAAGGATTTCCCGGGGAACTGCCGGCTGAGGGAATCCAGCACGGGTTCCAGTTCCGGCAGCGCGCCGGCCGGGGACTTGCCGTCCTCTAAGGCTTTCTGCGCCTTTTGGACTTCCTTCGCACGGCCCACGTAGGCCGGATCCTTCCGGGACAGCGTGAACTCAGCTAGTCCTAACGGGTTGGAGCGGTAGGAGGAAGTCTCCCCGGAGGGGATCAGCTCGTCCGTCGTGGTCACCGGGTCATGGATCTCGGAGACGACTTTCAGGACGAGGTTTTCCGGCAGCGCGCACATCTTCGGCCAATCCTTGATGTTCGGGCCGAACTTGATTTCCTGGGAGCTGTCCGCCACTCCCTTGCTGTCAAATACGCGGTTCGCGTAAATCCTGCCGTCAAAGTGATATTTCGGGCAGGAATACGTGACGTCTAAGTCCGTCGCCGCCGTCAGGTATCCTTTGTTCGCCGCCGTCGCCGCGATGGAGCGCGCGTCCATCAGCGCGACCGACGCGATCTGTCCGCTCTGGAGCTTGCTGCCCTCGCGGTTCGGGAAATTCCTCGTGGAATGGCGGATGGAGAACCCGTTGTTCCCCGGCGTGTCCCCCGCGCCGAAGCACGGGCCGCAGAACGCCGTCTTTAGGACCGCGCCCGTCTCTAAGAGCGTGGCCGCCGCCCCGTTCTTCACCAGCTCCATGTAAATCGGCATGCTGGCTGGGTAGACGCTTAGGGTAAATTCGTCCGAGCCGATGCTGGCGCCCCGCAGGATGTCCGCCGCCGCGCAGATATTCTCAAAGCCGCCGCCCGCGCATCCGGCGATGATCCCCTGGTCCACGTAAAGCCTGCCGCCGCGCACCTTGTCCTTCAGCGTGAAATCCACCGCGCCGCCTAAGCTTACCCGCGCCTTTTTCTCGCAGTCGTCCAGGATATCCATGAGGTTCTCGTTCAGTTCCTCAATCGTGTAGGCGTTGCTCGGGTGGAAAGGCATGGCGATCATCGGCTTCACCTTGCTTAAGTCCACCTCGATCATGCCGTCGTAATAAGCCACCTGCCCGGGGTTCAGCTCACGGAAATCCTCTTCCCTGCCGTGGATCTCGTAGAACTCCCGGATCGTATCGTCCGTCCGCCAGATAGAGGACAGGCATGTCGTCTCCGTGGTCATGACGTCGATCCCGATCCGGAAATCCGCGCTCAGGCCGGACACGCCGGGGCCAACGAATTCCATGACCTTGTTGTTCACGTACCCGTTCGCGAACACGGCGCCGATAATCGAAAGAGCCACGTCCTGAGGGCCGACGCCCCGCTCGGGCTTCCCGGTCAGGTACACCCCGACGACCTGCGGCATGTTGATGTCATAAGTCTTGCCCAGGAGCTGCTTCACCAGCTCGGGGCCGCCCTCGCCCATCGCCATCGT
>CAZOLD010000202.1:1497-3133 GCA_964580595.1 uncultured Eubacterium sp. | reverse complement strand
GGGAAAACGCTTTCGCGCCAACGGCGGAGCGCAGCAAGAGGCTACCTAGCGGCGGTTGCGGGTCCCGGGCGGAAAAACGCTTTCGCGCCAACGGCGGAGCGCAGCAAAGGGCTTCCTAGCGGGCGGTTGCGGGTCCCGGGCGGAAAAACGCTTTCGCGCCAACGGCGGAGCGTAGCAAAGGGCTTCCTAGCGGCGGTTGCGGGCTCGGCTGGAAAAAATGCTTTAATTTCCGCGCGGAAAGTGATATAATATCTCCGTTCATGGCTTGAAATCCAGACTGCGCAGGCTATGGGCGCATTGAGAATTTCGAGGAAGGAAACGCTGCCGCAAGCGTTTTGGGGAGAGACGGATGAGTAAGAAGGAAGGGCCGACGCGCCCGTTGCTGCGATTCATGCGCTGGCCGCTGGCGCTTACGGTGGTCATCTTGGCCGTCGGCGCGGTGTTATATTACTATGACAGCCATTCCGGGATTTGCACGTTTATCTTCGCGGGCCTATATTTCCTGACCTGGCTGTTGGTATATGTCCTGAACAGGACCGCGCTGCGCAACGCGGCCATTAATTTCGCCACGCAATACGGGACCGTGCAGAAGAAGCTCCTGGATGAGTTCGAGATCCCGTACGTGCTTCTGGACGATAAAGCCAAGATTTTATGGATGAACCGCGCGTTCTCCAAGATTACGGAGAAGGATAAGCGCTACCACAAGGCGATTTCCTCGATTTTCCCCGTGATCACGAAGGAACTCCTGGAGAGGGACGACACGGGCGAGATTGAGATGGATTGGGGCGGGCGCTCCTACCGCGTCAGCATGAGTCGGATTTTTTTCGATGAGGACGAGCAGGAAGGCGGCATGATCAACCTCCTGGGGAAGGACGAGTACCTTTTCGCGCTCTATTTCTTCGACGAGACGGAGCTGAACGCGTATATCCGGGAAAACAAGGAGCAGGAGATGGTTTCCGCCCTGGTCTACATCGACAATTACGACGAGGCGCTGGAGAGCATCGAGGAGGTCAAGCAGTCGCTCTTGGTTGCGCTGGTGGACCGCCAGGTGAGCAAGTATTTTTCCGAGCGGGACGGCATCGTCAAGAAGCTGGAGAAGGACAAGTATTTCGTCGTGTTCAAGCACAGGTACTTAGACGAGCTTGAGGCGGACAAATTCAGCATCCTGGAAGAAGTGAAGACGATCAAGGTCGGGAACGAGATGGCGGTCACGCTAAGCATCGGGATCGGCGTAACGAGGGAGGGGTATAACCAGAAATACGAATATTCCCGGATGGCGATTGACATAGCCCTGGGCAGGGGCGGCGACCAGGCCGTGGTGAAGGAAGGGGACAAGATCTCCTACTACGGCGGGAAGTCGCGCCAGATGGAGAAAATGACGCGCGTGAAGGCGCGCGTGAAGGCCCACGCGCTCCAGGAGATCATCGAGAGCCGGGAGCAGGTGTTCATCATGGGCCACAGCATCGGCGACATGGATTCCTTCGGGGCGGCGGTCGGCATCTTCTGCGCGACGCAGGCCTTGAAAAAGAAGGCGCACATCGTCCTGAACGAGGTGACGTCCTCCCTCCGCCCGATGAAGGAGTACCGGGGTCATCTTGTCTTCTACTTCTTCTGCTTTTTCTTTGTCTCCTATTTT
>CAZOLD010000202.1:0-1487 GCA_964580595.1 uncultured Eubacterium sp. | reverse complement strand
GGTACCCGGCCGACATGTTCGTGAACAGCGAGAGGGCGCAGGAGCTTCTGACCAGCCAGGGCGTGGTCATCGTCGTGGACACGAACCGCCCGAGCTATACGGAATGCCCCGAGCTGCTGGCGCGTTCGAAGAACATCGTGGTGTTCGACCACCACAGGCAGAGCAGCGAGGTGATCGAGAACGCGGTGCTTTCCTACGTGGAGCCGTACGCGTCCTCGACTTGTGAGATGGTGGCCGAGGTGTTGCAATATTTCAACGAGAAAATCCACCTAAAGCCCAACGAGGCGGACAGCATTTACGCGGGCATCCTGATTGACACGAATAATTTCATGACGAAGACGGGCGTGCGCACCTTTGAGGCGGCCGCGTACTTGCGCCGCTGCGGGGCGGAAGTGACACGCGTGAGGAAGCTTTTGCGCGAGGACATGGAGGCTTACAAGACGCGCGCGGAGGCGGTCCGCCACGCGGAGGTGTACAGGGGAGCGTTCGCGATCTCCATCTGCCCCACGAACAGCAGGGTGGAGAGCCCCACCATCGCGGGCGCACAGGCCGCGAACGAGTTGCTGAACATCATCGGGATCAAGGCGTCCTTCGTGCTGACGGAATACCATGGGAAAATCTACATCAGCTCCAGGTCGATCGATGAGATCAACGTGCAGCTCATCATGGAGCGCATGGGCGGCGGCGGCCATCTGAACGTGGCGGGCGCGCAGCTGACGGATTGCACCGCGCAGGAGGCGAAGAAGAGGATTCAGGAGACGCTGGACCAGATGCTGGAAGAAGGAGATTTGGAGATATGAAAGTGATCTTGTTGGAGGATGTGAAATCCCTGGGGAAACGGGACGATGTCGTGAAGGTGAGCGACGGGTATGCCAGGAACCTTCTTTTGCCCAGGAATCTCGGCATAGAGGCCACGCAGAAGAATTTGAACGAGCTAAAGCAGAGGAAGCGGCACGAGGAGAAGGCCGCGCAGGAGAGCCTGGACGCGGCAAAGGCATTCGCGGAGGAGATTTCCTCAAAAGAAGTGACCGTCTCCCTCAAGACGGGGGAGGGCGGAAGGGTTTTCGGCTCGGTTTCCGCGAAGGAAATCGCCACCGCGGCGAAGGAGCAGCTCTCGATTGAGCTTGACAAGAAGAAAATCCAGCTCCCGGAGGGCGGCTTAAAGGCGCTTGGCGTCCATGAGGTGCCGGTGAGGGTGCACCCCAAGGTGACGGCGACGCTGAAAGTGAGGGCCGTGGAGGAGTAGGCCGCCCGCCCGCCTGGGCACAGGCATGGGGCAGGCACGGAACAGGCATGGGGTAGCACGGAACGGGCATAGAAGGGAGAGGGGGCGGGCCGCGCATGGAAGAGGCCGTGGCGAAGCGGATCATGCCGAACAGCCTGGAAGCGGAGCAGTCGGTGATCGGCTGCATGATCATGGATAACGAGGCCGTGCTGGCGGCTTCCGGCATGCTGGTGCGCGAGGATTTCTACCATCAGCAATATGG
>CAZOLD010000201.1:0-3159 GCA_964580595.1 uncultured Eubacterium sp. | reverse complement strand
CGCCAGCTCCTTCATTTCCCTGGCGCTTTCCATGACCTTGTCCGTGATCCTCACGCCGCCCGACATGCGCGCGAGCTCGCGGATGCTCTCTTCCTCGCCCAGGCGCTCGATGCTAGAAACCGTCACGTCGCCCACCACGTCCTTGCGGATCAGGAAGTGGGAATCCGCCATGGCGGCGATCTGCGCCAGGTGCGTGATGCAAATGACCTGGTGGCTCCTGCCGATGACATTCATCTTCTCCGCGACCTTCTGCGCCGTACGCCCGCTGATGCCCGCGTCAATCTCGTCAAAAATCAGCGTGCCCGTCCGGTCGCTCTCCGCTAGAACCGCCTTGATCGCTAACATGACGCGGCTCAGCTCTCCGCCGGAGGCGACCTTCCCCAAGGGCTTGAGCGGCTCGCCCGGGTTCGTGGAAATCAAGAACTCCGCGTCGTCCGTGCCGTCCGCGGTAAACCCGGGAGTCTCCTTGAAATCCATCGTGAACCGCACGTCCAGGAAATTCAGGTCCACAAGGGCTTCCCTGATTTCCCCCGTCAGCTTCTCCGCCTCTTCCTTGCGGATCGCGGACACCTCCCCGGAAATCCGCGCCAGCTCCTCCTGTGCCTTGGCCAAACGCTCCTCTAGCTGCCGCGTGTAGGCGTCATAATCCCTTAGCTTCGCGCAGCGCTCTTCTTTTTCTTCCTTCGCCCGGAGCACGGCCTCTATGCTCCCGCCAAATTTCTCCTTCAGGCGGTTCACCTCGTCTAGCCGCCTCTCCACCTCGGCGAACGCTCCCTCGTCAAACTCCTCGCCGGACAGGTAGTCGGAAAGCTCCCGGTTCAAGTCATTCAGCAGACTGTCGATCTCCGCCGCCTGCTTCTCGATTTCCCCGATTTTCCCGTCATATTGCGCGATGGAACCAAGCTCCCGCAGCGCGCGCGCCAAAAGATCCGACGCGCTCGCGTCCCCGCCCCCGGTAAGCGCGTAGGCGGCCCCCGCCGCCTCCAAGATCTTGCGGCCATTGGAAAGCTTCCGGTAGGCGGCCTCCAGCTCCTCATCCTCTCCTACGGCCAGATGCGCGCCCTCGATTTCCTGAATCTCATATTCCAGGAAGGAAAGCTCGCGCTCCCTCCCGTTCCCGTCCCGCGAGGCCTGCTCCCGCTCCTTTCGGATCTCCTGGTATTCCCGGTATGCCTGCCTTAGCTTTTGCTTCTTCCCGTCCAGCCGCGCCTTCGCGTACTCGTCCAAAATCTCCAGATGCTTCTTCTTATGGAGCAGGGACTGGTGCTCGTGCTGCCCGTGGATGTCAATCAAGAGCGCGGCCGCCTTCTTCATGAGGGACGCCGACACCGTCTCCGAATTGATTTTCCCCACGCTCCTTGAGGGCGTGATCCTGCGCGACATGATCACCTCGCCGCCTTCCGGGAAAATATCCATTTCTGCCAAGAGCCGCAGCTGCTCCTCGTCCTCCACGCGGAACACCAGCTCCACAAGCGCGTAATCCGCGTTCTCCCTCAGCATCTCTTTCGTGGTTTTCTCCCCCAGCGCGAGGCTGACGGAGCCGATGATGATGGATTTCCCTGCGCCGGTCTCCCCGGAGAGGATGTTCAGCCCTTCCCCGAATTCCACTTCGGCCTCCTCTATCAGCGCCAGGTTTTTCACATGCAAGCTTTCTAACATGAACCTCCTTCATTAACCTCCTTGAATCTCATTTCCCGGTCCTTGCGCAGACGCCGCGCGGCATCCTTCCATTCCGCCGCGACCTTCCGGGATTCCGTGATTTTCCGGATCGCCATGCGGAAGGAAAAGTCGTCCAGATGGCAGCGCCCCAGGTAGTCCAGCGTCTCCTCCGGGAACTCGGCGCAGCAGGCGGACACGGCCCACGCCCGCGCCATCCTCACGTAATAGAACCCGGAATCCACACGGTCGACCGCCTCTAGCACGCGCGGCAGATGCTCCTGGTCCACGTAATAATCCAGCATCTGCACCAACGCGAAGCGCATGGCATATTCCCGCCCGCTCCCCAGGCACTCCCGCAAAAAACCCCACATTTCCTCCGGCTGCCCCTTCGCCAGCTTGACGGCGGCGCACACGCTGTCGCAAACGGCCCAATTATCAATCTTAGGGACAAATCGCCGCAAATATCCCTCTTTCCTGGAAAAATCTCCTTCCGCGTAGCCGATGACAAGCCCCTGCAGCATGATTTCCTCGTAGCTTTTGTCCCGCGCGCGCAAGAGGTAGGTCTCCCAATCCCCCTTGGCCAGCTGCCTCGCCATCTTGCGCAGGGCGGGAAGCCGGACCCCTAAGATGCCATCGACGCCGGGCAGCAGGGTTTCCATGAACCGGCAAAACCCCTCTTCGCTTTGCGCCTCTAGCTGCCCGCGCACCCAGTCGTTCTGCCCCTCCGGCGATCCGGATAAAACCTTTCCTGAAACAAGCATAGGCACGCCTACTTCCGTATCAGCGTGCCAACCCGTCCGTTCGGGCGCTCCTCGCTCGACTCCAGCTTCGTGATCAACACGCTCCGCTGCGTCGAGCTGCCTATGTAATCAATTGCCGCCTCGATTTTCGGAAGCATCGTGCCTGGCTCGAACTGGCCCTGGGCGATATATTCCTTCGCCTGCGCCACCGTCATCTCGTCAATCTGAACCTCGTCCTCCCTGCCGTAATTCAGGCAGACCTTCTCGACGCCGGTCAGGATGACCAGGCGCCTCGCGTCTAAGAGGCTGGCGAGCCTGCCGGCGGCGGAATCCTTCTCGATGACCGCGCTCGCGCCCTTGAGCTTGTTGCCCTGGGCAAGCACGGGGATGCCGCCGCCCCCGCAGGCAATCACGACCTGATCCGCGTCCGACAGGGCGCGGATCGCGTCGATCTCCACGATATCCATGGGCTTGGGGGCGGCCACGATCCTGCGGTAGCCCGCCTCCGCCTTGACCACATGGTTGCCCTTTCGTTCCTCCGCCTCCGCCTCTTCCTCGGACATGACGCGCCCGATGACCTTCGTCGGCTGGTAGAAGGCGTCGTCATACGGATCCACGCACACCTGCGTCAGCACCGTGGAGACCGTCTTATATATCCCCCGGTCTAACAGCTCGGTGCGGATGGCGTTCTGCAGGTCGTAGCCGATGTAGCCCTGGCTCATGGCGGAGCACACCGACATCGGCGTCGCCGTGTATTCCG
>CAZOLD010000200.1:0-3162 GCA_964580595.1 uncultured Eubacterium sp. | reverse complement strand
TTATCTTTATCTTTTCCTTCCGGCGCGCTCATCCCGTCCGCCATGTTTCCCATCGCTCACATCCCCCTTCCATAGTCGCAAACTTCCATTCCCAGCATGCCGCCCAGCCGTTTCAGCGCTTTTTCGCAATCCCCGTAAATCACGCAAAAATGCGGCTCAAACCCGGCCCGGACGCTTTCCTCGACCACCCGCGATACGGGCGGATCCACTTTCACCACCACGGACGTCCCGGAATATTGCCGGGGCTTGTCTAAGGCCTCCCCTGTAAGGAGGAAGAAGCGGAAGCCGCCGTCCGGCTTTTTCCCGACGCGGAATACCGTCACGTGAGGGCAGGGGCGGCAGCCAAATTCTAACGTGGGGCCGATGCCCCTGTTGCAGTGGACGCCGGCCACGGCCTTCGTGTCGTCCCTTGCCAGCAGGCAGGGCGCCATCCCGCAATGCCAGTAAGTGATCGTGTTCTCCTCAGGATCCGCCGCCACCGGATCCCCGAAAAAGACGGGGCGGCCCGACAATTCCTGCCCGATGTACATTGACAGCGCGCCGTATACGTCCCCCTCGCACGCCGCAGGGATCCCCGCGTCATTCAACAGGGAGAGCGCCGCGCAGACCGGCGTCCCGTATGACACGAAGAAATCCGGCCAGCAGCGGCTCGCGAGCGCGGCGATGTGGTTTTCGCGCGCGTATTCTAAGTACGCCTTGTAGAGGCGCGCGAAATCCTTCCGGTTCTTTTCCGGGATCCGGTCCAGCCCGCGGATTTTTTGCTCCGCGTCCTCTAGGCATTCCCTGATATCCTCATTGGAAAACGCGCGCGCTTTTTCCATCAGCTCCCGCGCCTCCACGGTTTCTAGCGTGACATGGAAATGCCTCAAAAGCTCCGCGTCTGTGGCCTTCCCGAACCCGAACCCCTCCGGCGCGTGGCCGACGGACGCGATCTTTGCCCGCCTCAGTTTTTTTCCCGTTTCCGCGGCGGCTATCGCGGCGGAAAGCGCCTCCCTTACCTGCCCTTCCCCGGGCGAGCCGAAGACATAGGCGAAATCATCCACGCCCATCTGGCGCAGCATGTTCGCCGCGGAATACGAGCCCGTCAGGGAATTCAGCCGAAGCCTTCCTCCGTCCCCGGCGGGCTCTCTCAGCGTCCATAGGACGATGGGGCAGGAAAACCGCTTGGCGGCCTCCCCCGCGTACGCGGCGTTCGCGAACGTCACGTTCTGCAAAATGAGTATGTCCGGCTCTAAGCCGTCTAAGAACGCCTTTAGCTGCTCCACCGAGAGCAGCGGCCCGTCGGGGGCCGCGAGGCGCTCGGACGGGAGCAGCGGCTCCCCCGAGGCGACGGATCGCCCGGAGGCAGCGGATCGCCCGGTGATGTCCTGCAGCAGGTCCTTAGATTTCTCGAATTCCTCCCGCGCGGTTTCTAAGTGGAACGTGGGGACGCCGATCGGGAGGTAGGCAACTTGAAAATCCGGCATGGCTTAATCCCCCACCACTTCGTAGGTCACGGAGAAATCCTCTTTCCCGTGCCCCTGGCGCAGCGCCTTCTTGTAAACCTTCCCCGCGTTCTCCTCCCCGGGCATGGCGTACCCGCACTCCTCCGCCAGCTTCAGGCAAATCCCGACGTCCTTCGCCATGTTCTCCACGGAGAAGGCGACGGCGTAATCTTTGCGCGCGATGGCGTCCTTCTTGGAATCCAGGTAGAAATTCTGCCCTCCCCCGTAGGAGATTGCCTCCGCGAATTTCTCGATGCCAATCCCGTTCTTCCCCGCTAAGTGGAGGGTCTCGTTGACCCCGTTCTGGATCTGGGAGACAAGCGCGTTATGGCAGATCTTCATGACCAGCCCGCTCCCGTTCTCCCCCATGCGGATGATGTTTTCCCCCATGTAGGAAAGGATGGGCTTGACGCGCTCATACGCCTCCTCGTCCCCGCCGACATAAATCCCGAGCTTCCCTTCTATCGCGGCCGGCTTGGACTTTACCACGGGCGCGTCCAGAAACTGCGCCCCGGCCTCCTTCACTTTCTTTGAAATCTCGACGGAGACGGAAGGGTCGATCGTGCTCATGTCGATGCAGGTTTTCGTCCCGTCCAACGCGGGCAGGACCTGCCCGTACACGTCCCTCACATGCTCCGATTTCGGCACCATGGAGATGATAAGGTCGCTTTTTTTCGCCAGCTCCAGGGCGCTCTCGCACCCAACCGCGCCAAGATCCGCCATCTTCTTCGTCTTTTCCTCCACGACGTCGTACGCGTAAACCGTATCGTCATGTTTCTTTATGATGTTCCCGCACATGGATTCCCCCATGATGCCCAGCCCGATAAATCCTATTTTCATATCCCAATCACCCTCCTAAGCAATAATAGGTCTCATTCCGCCGCTGTCCGGTCCCAGGCGTCGCAGAAGGTGTCGATGCCCTGCCTCGTATAGGCGTGCCTCATCGCGGCGCGGTACACGTCAAGCCCGCAAGTCACGATATCGGCGCCGGCCACCGCGCAGTCCACGATTTGCTTTGGCGTGCGCAGCGCGGCGCAGATGATCCCCGTTTTCCCGTAAAACCCGTAATTTTGGTAAATCGTGACGATGTCCTTGATATATCCCCTGCAATCCTCGCCGTTCTCCTCTTTCCACCCGATGAACGGGGAGACGAACAGCGAGTGGTTCTTCGCCGGAAGGATTGCCTGCGCGGCGGAAAAGACCAGCGTCACGTTCGTCCGGATCCCTTCCCCCTCAAGCTGCCTCGCCGCCGCGATCCCTTCCTCTGTCGCGGGGACCTTGATGACGAAGTTGGGGGAAATCGACGAGATTTTGCGGGCCTCCTCCACGATCTGCGCATGCTGCCCCAAATGGGGGTTGACCTCGACGGAAATGGGGAACCTTTCATACCCTTCCAGGCCTTCCCCCGCCGCCCAGTCGGCGATGCCATGGATCGCCGACAGAAACGGCTTCCCGCTGAGCATGATATGCTTCGGGTTCGTCGTCACCCCGTCAATCCCGAAACTCTCATAGGCGAGCCGGATCTCGTCCAGCTTCGCGCTGTCCAAAAAAAACTTCATGCCTCCAAGCCTTCTTTCTTTTGATTTTCCAATTATTTTCACTACTCACTAAACCCCCATGTCCCCGCAAAGCGGGGCGCCGCCAAGGGTGAAAGCCCACGGATTGCTCCGCTGCGATG
>CAZOLD010000199.1:0-3191 GCA_964580595.1 uncultured Eubacterium sp. | reverse complement strand
CCGCGCCCGCGGATTTCTTCCCGTCAGGGCGTCCGGAGCGCCAGCCCCAGCTCCTCGAGCTGCTTATCCTCCACCCGGCCCGGCGCCTCCGTCATGAGGCAGGACGCGTCCTTCACTTTCGGGAAGGCGATGACGTCCCGGATGGAATCGCATTTCATCATCAGCATCACCATGCGGTCCAGCCCGTAGGCCAGCCCCGCGTGGGGCGGCACGCCGTACCGGAAGGCCTCCAGCAGGAAGCCGAATTGCTCGTGCGCGCGCTCCTTCGAGAATCCTAGCACCTCGAACATCTTTTCCTGGATGTCATTCTGGTGGATACGGACGGAGCCCCCGCCCAGCTCGGTGCCGTTGAGCACGATGTCGTAAGCCTTCGCCCGGACCGCGCCCGGGTCCGTGTCAATCTTGTCCCAATCCTCCTCCATCGGCATCGTGAATGGGTGGTGCATCGCCACGAACCGGTTTTCCTCATCGGACCATTCCAGCAGGGGGAACTCCGTCACCCAAATGAAGTTGTACCGGTCCTTGTCCAGCAGCCCCAGCTCCTTCGCCATCTCCACGCGCAGCGCGCCAAGGACCTCGCGGACGGTCTTGTCCTTGTCCGCGGCGAACAGCAGCAGGTCCCCGGGCCGGCCGCCCATTTTTTCCACGAGGGAGCGCAGTGTCCCTTCCTCCATGAATTTCGCGAAGGAGGATTTGTAAGAGCCGTCCCCGTTCACCGCGAGGTAGGCCAGCCCCTTCGCCCCGTAGCCTTTGGCGAATTCCACGAGCTTGTCAATCTTCTTTCGCGGCATCGCGCCCTGGCCTTGCACATTGATCCCGCGCACGGACCCCCCGGCCTCCAGCGCCCCGGAAAAGACGCCAAACCCGCATCCCGCCACGATATCGGACACATTTACGAGCTCCATGCCAAAGCGCGTGTCAGGCTTGTCCGTGCCGAACCGGTCCATCGCTTCCTGCCAGGATATGCGGGGGATCGGGAGGGGGATCTCCACGCCGATCGCCTCCCGGAACACATATTGAAGCAGCCTCTCGTTGACGTCTATCACGTCGTCCACGTCCACGAAAGAGAGCTCCATGTCCGCCTGCGTGAATTCCGGCTGGCGGTCCGCCCTTAGGTCCTCGTCCCTGAAGCAGCGCGCGATCTGAAAATACCTGTCGTACCCGGAGCACATCAGCAATTGCTTGAACAGCTGGGGGGATTGGGGAAGCGCGTAGAAATTCCCCGGATGCACGCGGCTGGGGACGAGGTAGTCCCTAGCGCCCTCCGGCGTCGATTTCGTGAGCATCGGCGTCTCGATCTCCAAAAAGCCTTCCCCTTCCATGAATTTGCGCAGCAGCATGCAAACCTTGCTCTTCATCATGAGGTTGCGCTGGATGTCCGGGCGGCGCAAGTCTAAGTACCGGTAGCGCAGCCGAAGGTCCTCCTTGGTCGGGGAATTCTCCTCGATCGGGAAAGGCGGCGTGTCCGATTCGGACAGCACGCGGACGTCCTTCGCGATGACCTCGATGTCGCCCGTCTTGAGGTTCTCGTTGGCCGCCGCCGAGCGTTTCTGCACGGTTCCCGTGACCGCCACCACGAACTCGCTGCGCAGCGTCCCCGCTTTTTCAAATCCCTCGCTCCCGACCATGGGCTCGTCGAAAACCAGCTGGAGCAGGCCGGAACGGTCCCTCAGGTCCACGAACACCAGGCTCCCCAGGTTCCGCCGTTTCTGCACCCAGCCCATGACCGTGACGGTCTTGCCGATGTCCGCGCCGGACACCTCTGCGCAACGGTGCGTCCTGTGCAGCCCCTTCATTGATTCTGCCATGAATTTTCCTCCCAAAAAATACGCGGCGCCCGCCGCCCGCGTCCATGATCCGCGCCCTAACGCGCGAAAAACTCCCGGAATTCCGTATATCCTTCCGCTTCCAGCTTCTCCTTCTGGAATTTCTTGTTCTTGTTCATCCGCGTGACCAGCACCTGCTTCCCTAAGTTCCGCTCCTCCTGCGCCTGCGCCATGGCCTGCGCGAGCTTCTCCCCGGGGCAGTCCTTCTCGATTAGGTAGGCGGCCTTCGCGGGCTGCCCCGGCACTCGGAACCCGTTCTCCATAAGGAGCAGGATAATCCGCTCGAAGCCGATGGAGAACCCGCAGGCCGGGACGTCCTTCCCCGTGAACCGCCCGATCATCCGGTCATAGCGCCCGCCTCCTCCGCAGCTGCCGCCGAACTGCGGAAGCGCGATCTCGAAAATCGTGCCCGTGTAATAGGACATGCCGCGCACCAGCGTGGGGTCGAAGACCAGGTCGAAATCCGCGATCTTGGCGGCGTTGACGCTCCTCGCGATTTCCTTTAGGTTCCCCGCCGCTTCCGGGCTAAGGAAATCCCCTAGCGTCTCCTCTAAGAAACGCACGCATTCCTCCACGTCCGATTTCCCCTCCAGGCTATGGAACAGCCCCAGGCATTTCTTCGCCGCCTCTCCGGGAAGCCCGTTCCTTTCCCATTCCGCGGCGACCCCGTCCGGCCCAATCTTGTCCATCTTGTCCAGAGTGATGAAGACGGCGTCGTACTCATCCTCCGGGAAGCCGCTGTAAGCGGCCATGGCCTTCAAGATCCTGCGGTCGTTGACGCGTATCCGAAAATCCCGGAAGCCCAGCTTGCCAATCGTCGTCGTCGTGGCCAGGATCAGCTCGATTTCCGCGAGGTTCCCGGGCTCGCCTAAGATATCGATGTCGCATTGCATGAATTGGCGGTAGCGTCCCCGCTGCGGGCGATCCGCCCGCCACACGTTGCCCATCTGGAGCGCCTTGAAGGGGGACGGCAGGTCATTGGAATGGTTCGCGTAAAAACGCGCCAGGGGCACAGTCAGGTCGTAGCGCATTCCGTAATCCACGACGTCGCCCTCTTCCCTTGCCGCGGCGACGTCCAGCTTCTCGCCCCTTTTTAGGACCTTGAAAATCAGTTTCTCGTTCTCGCCGCCCTGCCTGCCGCTTAGGTTCGCGATGCTCTCCATGCAAGGCGTCTCGATCGGCGTGAATCCGTATCCGCGGTACGTCTCCCGGATGACGCCCATCACGTAATCCCTCACCTGCATCTCCTCAGGCAGGATGTCCCTCATGCCGTTGACCGGCTTCTTCGATAATGCCATTTTCCGCTCCTTCCTTGTCTGCCATTCTATTGTATTTTCCCGCTTTGGAAATGTCAAGAGAGAATCT
>CAZOLD010000198.1:0-3200 GCA_964580595.1 uncultured Eubacterium sp. | reverse complement strand
ACATCGCGTATGCCAGGCAACAGGTAAGCACAAGCGCAGGAGAGGGAAGCAAGCGGTTGGGCGCGGGGAAGGAGACGCGGGAGGCCAAGGCGGATTCTTTTGGAGGATGTCGCACAGTCAGGGCGCGTTCGCGCGGTGAAGGCGCGGGTCTTGAGGAAGGAAGGGAACGCGGTTGGGCGTGGCGGAAGAGCTGGCGGGAAAACGGATCTTGATTTGGGGGTACGGGAGGGAAGGGAAGTCGACGGAATCCTTCCTGGAGCGGAGCTGCCAGCCCGCGAGCGTGGAGGTTTACGAGGGCGGCAGGGAGGGAATCCGCGAGGAGGATTACGACCTTATCATAAAAAGCCCGGGCATCGCGATGGAGGAGGATCATCCGAAATACACGTCGCAGACGGAGCTGTTCCTGCGCCGGTACCGGAGCCAGACGGTCGGCATTACCGGCACGAAGGGGAAGAGCACGACGTCCTCCCTTTTGAGCCACGTGTTGCGGGAATGCAGCGGGAGGCCCGTGCTTTTGCTGGGGAATATCGGCGTTCCCTGCTTTGACGCGATCGAGGAGATCACGGAGGATGCGGTAATCGTGTTTGAGCTGTCCTGCCATCAGCTGGCGCACGTGAAGGCCTCGCCCCATGTCGCCGCGTTCCTGAACCTGTATGAGGAGCACCTGGATTATTACGGGACGTTTGAGAGATATTTCCGGGCAAAGGCGAATATCGCGAAGTACCAGGAACGGGGGGATCTCTTTTACGCGGGCGGGAACGTGCCGGAGATAGGGACGGAGGCGTCCGTGTCGCGCGTTTCTGCCGGGGACGCCGGGCCGTTCCGGCTGCGCCTCTTAGGGGAACACAACCAGCTTAACGCGGAATTTGCCTTCCGCATCGCGACGGAGGCCTTTCATCTGGACGGGGAGGCGGCGCGGGAGAGCATGGCGGGTTTCACGGGGCTTGCGCACCGGCTGGAGTATGTCGGGGAGCGGGACGGCATCGCGTTCTACGACGACTCGATTTCCACGATACCGGAGGCCGCGATCCAGGCGGCGGAAAGCGTGCCGGGCGTCCAGACGCTCCTGTTAGGGGGGATGGACAGGAATATCGATTATGGCGTCCTGGTGGAATATGCCAGGTCCCATCCGCGGCTTTCCTTCATCTGTTGCTATGCCTCCGGGAAGCGGATTTATGACAGCCTGGAAGGATGCGGGAACTGTTATTATGAGGAGGACTTAGAGCGCGCCGTGGAGAGGGCGAAAAAAGTGACGATGCCGGGAAGGGCCTGCGTCCTTTCCCCCGCGGCCGCGTCATATGGCTATTTCAAGGATTTTGAGGAGCGCGGGGACAGGTTCCGGGAATACGCTTTGGGAACGGGGCACCCCGCCTAGGAAAAGGGCAGTGTCAAGCATGGCATGAAAAAACCGGACGAAGAAAAAGGCTAGGAAAAGAAAGGAGAGAGGGAAATGGGAGTGACGACGCTGACACCGGAGAATTTCAAGGAGGAGGTATTGGGGAGCGGCCAGCCGGTCTTGGTGGATTTCTGGGCGGAATGGTGCCCGCCCTGCCAGATGCAAGGCCCCGTGGTGGAGCAGGCCGCGGAGCAGATGCCGGATGTGAAGTTCGCGAAGCTGAACGCGGATGAGGGCGGCGACATCGTGCAGGAATACGGGATCCGGAACATCCCCACGCTCATCCTGTTCAAGGACGGGAAGGAAGCAGGCAGGAAGGTTGGGTACCAATCCATGGATCAGCTGGAGGAGTTCATAAAGGGAACGGCATGATTTTCCAGTTGTCAGATGGAAGGGGAACGGCAAGTTTTTCCAGCTGCCAGACGGAAGGGGAACGGCATGGTTTTCCAGCTGGCGGACAGAAAGGTGACGGCATGGTTTTCCAGCTGGCGGATGGAAAGGGAACGGCATGGTTTTCCTGCTGACGGACGGAAAGGTGACGGCATGATTTTCCGGTTGACGGACGGGTCGGCAGGCCTTATAATAAGAGCAGTTACGCGAGTAGCTGTTCTTTTTTTTCTTAAATTTCCCCCAAACAGTTGACAACCTAAGAAATGTGTATTACTATGGACGAAGAGCGAACATCAGTTCGATTCGGATTTGAAAGAGGAGATTTGATTATGGGAAAAGATGATAAGATAAGGGCGCTGGAAGCGGCGATTGCGAAGATTGAGAAGGATTACGGCAAGGGATCGATCATGAAGCTGGGGGATTCCGCGTCTACGATGAACGTGGAGACAGTCCCGACCGGATGCCTGAGCCTGGATCTCGCGCTCGGGGTCGGGGGCGTGCCAAAGGGCAGGATCATAGAGATATACGGGCCGGAGTCCAGCGGTAAGACGACGGTCGCCTTACATATCGTTTCGGAGGTGCAGAAGCACGGCGGGATAGCCGCCTTCATCGACGCGGAGCACGCGCTGGATCCGTCCTACGCGGAGAATATCGGCGTCGATATCGACAATCTCTACATCTCGCAGCCGGATAACGGGGAGCAGGCCTTAGAGATCACGGAGACGATGGTGCGCTCCGGGGCGGTTGACATCGTGATTATCGACTCGGTCGCGGCGCTGGTCCCCAAGGCTGAGATTGACGGCGACATGGGGGATTCCCACGTGGGGTTGCAGGCCAGGCTGATGTCGCAGGCGCTAAGGAAGCTCACGGCGGTGGTCAGCAAGTCCAACTGCATCGTCATTTTCATCAACCAGCTGCGCGAGAAGGTAGGCGTGATGTTCGGCAATCCGGAGACGACTACCGGTGGCCGCGCCTTGAAGTTCTATTCTTCCATACGCCTGGACGTCCGCCGGATCGAGTCCCTGAAGCAGGCGGGCGAGGTGATTGGGAACCGCACCCGCGTCAAGGTGGTGAAGAATAAGGTCGCGCCGCCGTTCCGCGAGGCGGAGTTCGACATCATGTTCGGGCAGGGGATTTCCAGGGAAGGGGATATCTTGGACATCGCCTGCAGCCAGGGAATCGTCAATAAATCCGGGGCATGGTTTGCCTACAATGGCGAAAAGATCGGGCAGGGGCGCGAGAACGCGAAGCAGTATTTAAAGGAGCACGAGGACATCCGCGACGAGATCGAGGCAAAGGCACGGGAGCAGATTTTAGGTAGCGGCGAGGAGCCGGCTGAGGGCGAGGCGAAGGAAGACGCCGCTCCGGAAGCGGGGCCGCAGCCCGGCGGCGTCCAGGTGGCCGACCGGTAACC
>CAZOLD010000197.1:0-3274 GCA_964580595.1 uncultured Eubacterium sp. | reverse complement strand
CTGGTTTTGGCGGTCGACGTGCGCGCTAGGATGGGCTCCCCGGTTTTGTTCCGGCAGGATCGGCCGGGTAAGGATGAGAGGATTTTCATGTTGTATAAGTTCCGCACCATGACGGACGCGCGGGACGAGGAAGGGAACCTGCTGCCGGATGAGGAGCGCCTGACGCCGTTCGGGAGCTTCCTGCGCAGCACGAGCCTGGACGAGCTGCCCGAGCTATGGAATGTCGTGAAGGGCGACATGGCCATCGTAGGCCCCCGCCCGCTCATGGTGAGCTACCTGCCGCGTTATAACGAGCGGCAGAGAAGGCGCCATGAGGTCCGCCCGGGCATCACCGGGCTGGCGCAGGTCCATGGCCGCAACGGCATCTCATGGGAGGAGAAATTCGAGTGGGACGTGAAGTACGTGGAGAACGTGACTTTCCTGGGGGATTTGAAAATCCTGCTGGACACGGTTCGCGTAGTCCTGAAGCGCGAGGGCATCAGCAGCGACACGGCGGCCACGATGGAGGAGTTCAAGGGGAATGGGTGAGCCAGTCATTATCATAGGCGCAAGCGGGCACGGGAAGGTCGTTGCGGACATCATTGAGAAATCCGGGGATACGGTCCTGGGGTTTTTGGATGATAACCTGGCTGCGGGAAGCGAGTTCGCGGGGTATCCCGTGCTTGGCGCGGTCAAGGGATTTGTTTCGTATGCGGATTATCCATGTATTATCGCGATAGGGAATGCCGACGACAGGGAACGCATTTTCCATGAGTTGGCGGGCGCGCGATGGCACACCGCCATACATCCCAACGCGGTTGTCGCGGGCCATGTGACGATAGGACCCGCGTCTGTCGTCATGGCGGGGGCAGTGATCAACCCCTACGTCTCCATCGGGAAAGGATGCATCGTCAATACGGGGGCCACCGTCGATCATGATACCGTGATTGCGGATTTCGCGCACATTTCGGTCGGGAGCCATTTGTCCGGCACGGTTCGGGTAGGGGAAAAGACCTGGATCGGGGCGGGCGCCGTCGTCAAGAATAACGTGAGGATTTGCGGAAACTGCATGGTCGGGGCGGGAGCTGTCGTGGTACGGGATATCTGCCGGCAGGGGACTTATGTGGGAGTTCCGGCAAGGAGGATAGAGGAGATGGGCGCACAGGGCGAAAAAATAGGTGGGGGGGGGGCTAGACCGGATTGATTTTTGCAAGGCCAGGGACATGGAGAGGGTTCCTTTGCGCCTTTTGGCCTTAACCGCGCTATCCGTCGCGAGCATGCGCATCGCGACCCGCGTCGCGTGAGGGGAGGCGCGGGCATGTCGGACAAAGGGAAGCTGATCCATGAATTGCGGATAAAGGCGGGATTCACGCAAAAGACGTTAGCGGAGGCGCTGCACGTCACGGACAAGGCAATCTCGAAGTGGGAGCGGGGGATTTGCCTCCCCGACACGTCGCTGCTGCCTAGGCTTGCCCTGCTGCTGGACGTGGACCTTGACCTGCTTTTGTCGGGGGACTATGAGAGAAGCGAATGGGCCGGCCTGATCGATGTCGGGCAATGCGACCTGTCCCGGCAAATTTATGATAAACCTTTGGTTTACTACATTCTTGTCCATTATCTTTTGCTTGGGATCACGCGGATCCACGTGCTGACGGATGAGAAGAACGAAGCATATCTAAGCGAGGAGAGGTTTTCTTCCCTCGGATTCCGGATTTCTTTTGATTTACCGCAAAATAAGAATGTCATGATGATACGCCACCCGTGGTTCCTGTTCGGGTCGGACTTAACGCAGCAGTTTCAAGGCGCGATGCTTTCTAACCGGCTGCTTAAGGTCGCGCCGGAAAACCATGAGGCGGTGTTTTATTTTGTGCCGAAAAGGGAGGAGCGGATGCTGCGGGATTACGATGCGCTAGACAGGAAGGCCAAGGCACGGGCCTTAGGCCGCGGGATGGTCGTTTTCGGCATGGACAACGACGACGACATCTTAGACGCCGCGCTCTTCGTAAGGGCCTATCAGAAAAGTTCCGGGATGCGGATCGCGGGCCTTGAGGAAATCCGCCCTGCCCCTAAACCGCAAGTCGATTGAAAGGGAGGGGAAATTCGGTGATAATGGGACGAGAGGGGATGGGGGAAACAGGCATCCGCGATTTACGCTGCCGTTGCCGGGAAGGAGGGAACCCTCATGGTTTTAGGAATATATGGAGCCGGAGGGCTGGGACGCGAGGTCCTGGAGCTGGCGCGGCAGGCCAACCGGGCGGGAAAACGATGGGATGGGATGATTTTCATCGACGACGATCCGCCCGCGGGGAAGGTGAACGGCATAGGGGCGTGCCGGTATGAGGAAGCGTTGGCGGAATATGGCGGCGGGCTGGAGGTGTCCGTGGCGGTTGGCGAGCCGGCGATCCGGGAAAAGCTGTTCGCGAGGCTGGCGGAAGACCATGTCGGGGCGGCGACCTTGGTCCATCCGGACGTGCATGTCCCGGATACGGCGTCGATCGGGGACGGGGTGACCATCCAGGCCGGGACATTCCTCTCCTGCAATGCCGTTGTGGAGGATTATGTGTACATCCAGCCGAATGTCAACATCGGGCATGACGACGTGCTGAGGAAGGGATGCGTGATTTCCGGGCTTTGCAACTTGGCGGGAGCAGTGGAAATTGGGGAATACACGTACCTTGGAATGAGCGCCTGCTGCAAGGAGCAGGTGAAGGTGGGGAGGTATTCCGTGGTCGGCATGGGCTCAATGGTATACAAGGACATCCCGGACGAGGTGATCGCGCTGGGCAACCCCGCGCGTCCCATGAGGCGGAATGAGGGCCGGCGGGTGTTTGGGTAAGGGGCGTCTTGGCCGTGGAAGGGCACGGAACAGATGCGCAAGGAGGGAAAAATGGTTAGCGGGAAGAACATCGTAGTGACGGGTTGCCTGCAAGGAATTGGCAGGGAGACTTTACGGGTGCTGGCGGAGCACGGCGGGAATGTGTTCGCGTGCGCGTACCGGCCCACAGACGAGTATGAGGCGTATTGCAGGGAATTGTCCGAGAGAAACGGGGTCAGCGTCTGGCCGCTTTATTTTGACATGATGGACAAGGATTCCGTGAAAGGCGCGGCTAGGGAGATCCAGGCTAGGAAAGTGGAGATCCATGGGCTGATTAATATTGCGGGGATCAACAAGGACGCTTATTTCAGCATGGTGTCCTATCAGGATATGCTGGATACCTTCCAGGTGAATTTTTTCTCGCAGATCCTGCTTTCGCAGTATGTCGTGAAGCTGATGCAGCGCAAGAAGACAGCGGGA
>CAZOLD010000196.1:1565-3332 GCA_964580595.1 uncultured Eubacterium sp. | reverse complement strand
GCCTCGCTTGACCCCTTGCTACGCCGTGCGTGATGCTGCACATAAATAGCCTCGCGCACTCTTTGCAACGCCATGCGTGAGAGCCTCGCGCGCCTCGCCGTGCCGTGCGTGAGAGCCTCGCGCGCCTCGCCGCCGCCGTGCGCGGGTTGCCTCACACCCTTTGCTACGCCGAATATGAGTAACTGCACTCGCCTTGCTACGCCCGTGCGCGGGTTGCCGCACATAAATAGCCTCGCGCACTCTTTGCCGCGCCGCGCATGGGTAGCCTCGCGCACTCTTTGCAACGCCATGCGTGAGAGCCTCGCGCGCCTCGCCGCCGCCGTGCATGTGCAGCCGCGCTCGGCTTGCCCCGCCGCGAGCAGAATGCCCCGCGTTCCCCCGCGACCCATCCCCTTGAAAAATAAGCCGAAATATCCTACAATGGCAGGAGTGACGACGCGGCGGGAGGACGCCCGCCGGACGTCACGCCCAAGCAAGGAGGACGCCATGACCGCGAAATACATCCACCTTGCCGGCATCCTGCGGGAGCAGATCCTGCAAAATGCCGGCTCCCCCTACCGGCTCCCCTCGGAGCACGACCTGTGCGGGCAGTACCAGGTCAGCCGCCAGACCGTGCGCGCCGCCCTGCGGCTCCTCGCCCAGGAAGGCCTCGTGGAAACGAAAAAAGGCAGCGGCACTTTTTCCACGGGGCTCGGCGCGATGGCGAGGGAGATTGCCATCATCGTGAACCATGCCGAGGAATACACGACCCCCGCCCTGCTGGGGGACTTAGAGCCGCCCCTCCTCGAAAAAGGATATTCCACCACCGTCTATTCCACATTTTCCAAAGTATCCAAGGAGCGCGAGATCCTGCGGGATATCGTGTCGTCCCCCGTGCGCGGCATCGTCGTGGAGGGCACGAGGACCGCGCTCCCCAACCCGAACCTGGACCTCTACCGGGAACTGTCCGCCCGGGGCGCCGCCATCCTCTTCCTCAACGGGGGATACGCGGATTTCCCGAAAGCCCCCTGCCTCAAGGACGATAACTACCACGGGGGTTACTTCCTCACGAAACGCCTCGCCGAGATGGGGCATTCCCGCATCGCGGCCATGTTCCGGATGGACGACATCCGGGGGCTGGAGAGATACGCGGGATACGCGTCCGCCCTACGGGATCACGGGCTTCCCCTCATCGACGAGCTGGCCTGCTGGTACGCGTCCCCGGAGCATGAGGCGCTAGAGGCGCGTTCCGACACCGGGTTCCTCACCTCGTTCCTGCGCAAAGTGAGGGGATCCTGCTCCGCCATCGTCTGCCAGGACGACGAGATCGCCTATTGGCTCATCAAGGAAATCCGGTACGCGAAGCTGCGCGTCCCGGAGGACATTTCCGTCGTCTCCTTTGACAACAGCTACATGAGCGACTTAAGCCCCATCCGTGTCACTAGCCTCTCGCATCGGAAGCACGAAGCCGGCCGTGCCGCCGCGTCCGCGCTCCTGCGCCTGATCCGGGGGGAACCCGTCCCGAACAGAGAGCTTGCCTGGGAACTGGTGGAACGGGGGAGCGACGCGCCCTTCTCGCAAGAGCCGAGACGCGCCTAGGCTTTACGCCGTCCCGCCGCAACAGGCTCGCTGTCCCGTCGCATCGGCGCTCAATCCCGTCGCAAGCCGCGCCACGCCCAGGCCGCCGTCCCGCCGCCGCATGCCCGCTGTCCCGTCGCATCGGCACTCAATCCCGTCGCAAGCCGCACCGCGCCTAGGCTTTACGCCGCCAGGCGGCATGCAGGCCCG
>CAZOLD010000196.1:0-1465 GCA_964580595.1 uncultured Eubacterium sp. | reverse complement strand
CCTTCGCCCCGTTCCGGTACTCGCGCGGCGTGCATCCCTGCGTCTTGCGGAACACGAAGCTGAAATAATGCGGGTCCTTGTAACCCACCTCCGCCGCGATGTCGCCAGAGGGCTTCCGCGTCTGCGCGAGAAGCTGCTTCGCCTTTTCCATCCGCTTCTGCGTCACGAATTCCGTGAACGTCATCCCCATCTCCTGGCGGAACGCCGCGCTGAAATAATTGGCGCTCACCTCCGCCGCGTCGGAGACCTCGTGCAAGGAGAGCGTCTCCTTGGAGAAATTCTCCTCGATATAGCTGACCGCCTTCTTCATCATGCGCCCGCTCCGGCTCTCCGCCGCCTTGTCCCGAAGCTCGATCGCCCGCCGCAGCAGCCCCCGCAGGTAAGTCTCCATGTCCCTCCTGCTCATCGCGAAATCCCACATCTCCCCCTCGCTGGTATCCCGCAGCAGCTCCTCCTGGGAATACCCCAGCTTCTCCATGAAGGAAATCGCGGTAAAGCGGACGCTCAGCACCAGGTAATCGCAAAACCTCTGGTACTGGAGCGCCTCCTCCTGGTTCCCCAGGAACTGCTCCACGAAGCCGTCGACCTCGTCCGCCCGCCCCCGCATCAGGAACTCGCGCACGATTTCCGGGTCCGCCTTGCCGATGTCCGCGCAATCCAGGCACCGCTCGTTTGCCGACCCGAAAATGCCGCCGACGTCCTCGATGTTCAGGATGTGCTCGCCGGGCCTGAGGAAACGGTAGGAAAGGACGCGGTTCACTTTCTCATATACCTGCGGCAACAGGCTCAGGCGCCCCACGGGCTGGCCCGCCGCGCAACACCAGTCCATCTCCCCGTCGTGTCCGGAGCAGATGCGCGCGATATTCTCGACGCATTTCTCCCTCAGCTCCTCCATCTGCGCCTCCTCGCCCTTGATGAGGATGCCGTAGGTGTTCAAGGTCCAACGGAAAGGCAGGTACTCCGGGTAACGCTGGAAATACCGGAGCAATTCCTCGCGCTTCGCGGCGACCAGCCTGGAATTCCCCGCCTGCCCGGTCGATTCCAAATCCGCCGCCTTCCGCTCCCACAGGCTCACCATCGCGAGGTTGTACCCGGCGGCATCAATTTCAAGGGACAGCTCCTGTGCCTGCTCATAAATCTCACGCACCGAAAGCTGCCCTTCGAAAATCTTCTCAAAAAATATCCGTTTTGCGAACTGCCCATACTCCAGGAGATCCTGGCGAACCTTCTCTAAACTGTCCTCCCGCTCCCTCTCCCGCTCAATCTTCTCCCTTACCTCCTGAAGCGCCCTTAGGATCGAGGGGCTCGACGCCGGCTTCGTCAGGTATTGCTCGACGCCGACGCGGATCGCCCTCTTGGCGTATTCAAACTCCGCGTGGGCGCTGAGGATGATAATCTTGATTTTCGGAAATTCCTGCCGCACGACCTCCGCGAGCGCCAGCCCGTCCATGAAAGGCATCCGGAT
>CAZOLD010000195.1:0-3338 GCA_964580595.1 uncultured Eubacterium sp. | reverse complement strand
GATATGAAAGATTCAAAGAACTGGGGTTTTGAGACAAGGCAGGTGCACGTCGGGCAGGAACAGGCTGACCCGGTGACGGACGCAAGGGCGGTTCCGATTTACGCGACCACGTCCTACGTGTTCCATGATTCGCAGCACGCGGCGGACCGCTTCGGGCTGCGGGACGCGGGGAACATTTACGGGAGGCTGACGAACCCGACGCAGGATATTTTCGAGCAGCGCATCGCGTCTCTGGAGGGAGGCGTCGGGGCATTGGCGGTCGCTTCCGGGGCGGCGGCGATCCGTTACACGTTCGAGGCCTTAGCGAAGGCGGGGGAGCATATCGTGGCGTCTAAGACCATCTATGGCGGCACGTTCAACCTCCTGGCCCACACGTTCCCTCTCACGAACAACGTGACGACGACGTTCGTGGATCCGGACGTGGAGGGATCCTTCGAGGACGCGATTCAGGAGAACACGAAGGCGATTTTCGTGGAGACGCTGGGCAACCCGAACTCCAACCTCGTCGACATCGAGGAACTCGCCAAATTGGCCCATAAGCACGGCATCCCCCTGGTGGTGGATTCCACGTTCGCGACGCCCTACCTGGTCCGTCCGATCGAGTACGGCGCGGACATCGTGGTCCACTCCGCGACGAAGTTTATCGGTGGGCATGGCACGGCGATCGGGGGCGTCATCGTGGACAGCGGGAACTTTGACTGGAAGGCGTCCGGCAGGTATCCTTGGATTTCCGAGGCGAACCCCAGCTATCACGGCATCTCGTTCGCCGAAGCGGCGGGGCCGGCGGCGTTCGTGACCTATATCCGTGCCATTCTCCTGCGCGATACGGGGGCGACCCTGTCGCCGTTCCACGCGTTCCTCTTCCTGCAGGGGCTAGAGACGCTATCCCTCCGCGTGGAGCGCCACGTGAGCAACGCGCTTCGGATCGTGCAATACTTAGACGCCCATCCGCAGGTGGAGGCCGTGCACCATCCGTCCCTGCCGTCCGAGCCGAGCCACGCGCTGTACCAGAAATACCTGCCGAACGGCGGAGGCTCCATTTTCACGTTCGAGATCAAGGGGGACGCGGAAACCGCGAAGAAGTTCATCGACAACCTGGCGATATTCTCCCTCTTAGCGAACGTGGCGGACGTCAAGTCGCTGGTGATCCATCCCGCGAGCACGACGCACTCGCAGCTAAACGAGGACGAGCTCTTAGAGCAGGGGATCAAGCCGAACACGGTACGCCTCTCTATCGGGATTGAGAAGGCGGAGGATTTGATTGCCGCGTTAGACGAGGCGTTCGCGGCGGTAAGGGGATAGGTCAGGATATGGGCGCGGAAAGCATCATACGTTTCGAGCATGTGAGCAAGAAGTTCACGTCGAAGAACGCGAGCATCCTGGCCGTGAAGGACATCAACCTGGAAATCAAAAAAGGGGAGATCTTCGGCATCATCGGGTTTTCCGGGGCGGGGAAGTCAACGCTTGTCCGCTGCGTGAACCTCTTAGAGCGCCCGACGGAGGGCGCGGTCTATTTTGACGATAAGGACCTGATGGCGCTAAGCCACGCGGACCTCAGGAAGATCCGCCAGAAAATGGGGATGATTTTCCAGCAGTTCAACCTGCTAGAGCAAAGGAACGTCATAGACAACATCTGCTACCCCTTGGAAATCTCCGGCATGAAGAAGCCGCAGAGGCGCGAGAGGGCGCTGGAGCTGCTGGAGTTAGTCGACTTAAAGGAAAAAGAGAAGGCATACCCGTCCCAGCTCTCCGGGGGGCAGAAGCAGAGGGTGGCGATCGCCAGGGCGCTGGCGACGAACCCGGAAGTGCTGCTTTGCGACGAGGCGACAAGCGCCTTAGACCCGATCACGACGAAGTCCATCCTGGAGCTGTTAGGCGAGATCAACCGGGAATACGGGGTGACGGTCATCGTGATTACCCATGAGATGAGGGTGGCCGAGCAGATTTGCGACCGCATCGCGGTCATGAGCGAAGGAGAGATTGTCGAGATGGGGACGGTAAGGGAAGTTTTCTTGAATCCGAAATCACAGACCGCGAGGAAGCTCATTCTCTCGGATCACCAGACCGACGAGAACGGGGCGGGCAGGGCGGTGGTCCGGATCGCGTTTGACGGGCAGTCTTCTTTTGACCCCATCGTTTCGGAATTGACGATGTATTGCAACGAGATGGTCAATATCCTGGGCGCGAACACGGAGAATATCGGCGGGAAGGCGTACGGGCAAATCCTGATCGAGAAGCCGCAGAAGGAAGAGACCTACCGGAAGATGCTGGAGTTCTTGAAAATGAAGGACCTGTATTTCGAGGAAGGAGGGGGATCATGAGCCAGGAGATGATAAGCCTGCTAGGACAGGGGATCGTGGAGACCCTCTACATGGTCCTGGTTTCCTCGGTGGCCGCATACGTGATCGGGATCCCCTTGGGCGTGCTGGTGTATGTCACGGACGCGAACGGGATATGCAGGAACAGGGCGGTCAACCTGATCGTCGGCGGGATCATCAATTTGGTGCGCTCCGTCCCCTTCCTGATCCTGCTAGTCGCGATCCTGCCGTTCACCAGGCTGATCGTGGGCACCACGATTGGCTCGACGGCCACGATCGTCCCCTTAGTCGTGGCGGCGGCGCCGTACGTGGCGCGCATGGTGGAGTCCTCCCTCAAGGAGGTGAGCCAGGGCGTGATTGAGGCGGCGCAGTCCATGGGATCCTCGGTGCTCCAGATCATCTGTAAGGTCCTGCTGCCGGAGGCGAAGCCATCCCTCATGGTCGGCGCGACGATTTCTTTGGCGACGATTCTGGGATATTCCGCGATGGCGGGCTTTGTCGGCGGTGGCGGGCTGGGGGCGATTGCCACCAATTACGGGTATTACCGCTATGACGGCGAGACGATGCTGATTACGGTTGCCCTCTTGGTCGTGATTGTCCAGATCTTCCAGGAGGGAGGCCTGTGGCTGGTGCGCCGCGTGGACAAGAGGATCCAGTAACAAGAGAAGCAAGACGGGAGGATGAGTACGATGAAAAACAAGATCATTTCGAAGAACAAGTTTATTTCTGTCGCGGCGGCGCTCACGCTGGCCTTCGGCCTCTTGGCGGGCTGCGGGTCGGATTCCGCGAATTCCGGCGGCGACGCGTCCGATTCGCAGCAGGCGGCTGAGGAAACCACGGAAACGGAAAAGACGGACAGCGCGGAAGCTACGGAAGCGACGGACAGCACGGACACGGAAAAGACGGACGCCGCGGCAGGTACGGACAGCGCGGACGCGACGGACAGCGCGGACGCGGCGGGGGATGAGTCGGACGCGGGAGCGGACGGCCAGGATCTGGAGACCATCACGGTCGGCGCGT
>CAZOLD010000194.1:0-3344 GCA_964580595.1 uncultured Eubacterium sp. | reverse complement strand
TCGGTGGTTCCGCAAGCTTAGGGTCAGGCGTGTTCTACGGTTGCTCGTCCCTCGGTTACGTGGAGCTTCCGGGAGGCCTTTCGGCGATACCCGCGGACACGTTCTCGGGGTGCACGAGCCTTTCGTCCGTCGCCATTCCGGGATCCGTCACGAGCATTGGCTCGCAGGCGTTTAACGGCTGCAGCAGCCTGGGGGCGATTGAGATCCCGTCCAGCGTCACGCAGATAGACAGCGGCGCGTTCAACAATTGCACCAGCTTAGGGTCGATCGCGTTCCCTTCGTCCGTGGCTTCCATGGGGAGCGGCGTGCTCGCGGGGTGCAGCAGCCTGGGGAGCGTGAGCTTTTCTAGCGGGATGACCTCCATACCGGAATTGACCTTGTACGGCTGTGGCAGCTTATCGAGCATAGAGATTCCGGGGTCGATTGGCAGCATCGGGGCGCAGGCGTTTGGGAATTGCACGGGGCTTTCCAGCCTGTCCATTCCCGCTTCGGTGTCGTCGATGGATTTAAGCGCGTTTGACGGCTGCAGCAATTTGTCGGAAATCAACGTGGAGAGCGGGAACGGCAGCTACGCGTCCTCGGACGGGGCGCTTTACAATGCGTCCCTCACGCAGTTGGTGTATTGCCCGGTCGGGAAATCCTCCTTGACCCTGCCGGACGGCATCACGACGATTGGGAGCGGCGCGTTCCGCGACTGCCCTTATCTGTATAACTTGACAATCCCTGAGTCCGTGACGACGATCGAGGCCGATGCATTTACCGGGAGCGGCATTGGCGCGGTGGAGATCCCCAAGAGCGTCACGTCCATCGGATCCCAGTCCTCGTGGACGCCGGACGTGATTTACGGATATACCGGATCGGAGGCGGAGCGGTTCGCGGACGCGAACGGATATATTTTCGAGGCGATCGGCAGCGGCGGCGACGATTCCGGGAATAACGACTCGTCCGATTCCGGGGATAATAACACGGAAAATACGGAAGACCCGAGCCCGGATGGTGACTCCAGCACAGGGGACGAATCCTCCGGCGACTCCAGCACAGTGGATGATTCGGGGGATACCGCCGGCACGACCGGGACTACGGGCGGCACAGGCGGCACGACGAGCACGACAGGGTCGGGAGGCTCATCGGGCGGCGTCAAGACGGCATCCGTTTCCCGTACGGGCGGCACGGCCCATGTGGCTGACAGCACGCCGAAGACGGGCGTGGATTTTGACGTGAGATACGTGCTGTGCGCTGGCGTTTTCCTGACCGGCGCGTACCTGCTGACCATGAAGAAAAAGAAGAGCGTGTAGAGGACGCCATAGAGGATGGCATAAAGGTTACCTAAGAGGAAACCATGGAGGATAAGATAGAGGATAACGGATGCGGCTGTCGCGCGGAATGCGCGGCAGCCCTTTTTGCTGGCGTTTGCCTAAAGTTTTAGGTCAAACGTCCGATAAATAGAGTGACGGCGGGGCAGGAATCACGCCGGCCCCGAATCTATGAGGAAAGGAGATGTTCCTATGAGAGTAGAAGCATATCATCAGGTCAGTCGGGCATATGGGAGCAGCAAGCCTTCCAAGGTCAAGGGAAGCAGGGGCGCGGGAAAGCGCGACGTGTTGCAGATTTCCCAGACGGCAAGGGATTACCAGGTGGCGAAGCAGGCGGTCGCGGAAGCCCCGGATATCCGGGAGGACAAGGTGGCCCAGCTCAAGAGCAGCATCGCGTCCGGCAATTATCAGGTAAGCAACGGCGATTTCGCGGCGAAGCTGCTTGAGAAATACGAAGCGTATATGCGGAAATGAGGTACTAAGTGGCCAGCTTATTGGATGATTTTGTGGAGGTATTGGAGAAAGAGAACGGGGAATATGAACGTCTGACGGAGCTGTCGTATGAGAAGCGGCAGGTCATCATTGACGGAAATATCCCCGCTCTGGAGGAGATAACCGGAAGGGAGCAGGAAATCACAAGCGTCATCAAGAATCTGGAAAAGAAAAGAGTGGAAGTCGTGAGGGATATGTCTATCGTACTTAGTAAGGATCCGGAGGAGCTGACCGTTACTAATATGATAGCATTTTTAAATAAACAGCCGAAAGAGCAGCAGAAGCTCATGGATTTGAAGGAACGGCTGGGCACCACCCTGCATAAGATGGAGGACATCAATTCCCAGAACGAGAAGCTCTTGCGCCAAGCGCTTGAGATGACGGAGTTTGACCTTACCCTGTTTAAGAGCTTGCGGCAGGCTCCCGAGACGGCCAACTATGACAAGAACGCGAACAACACCGGCGTGCTGCTAGGAAGCGGGGGATTTGACGCGAAGCAGTAGCGAGGCCGCGTTTTAAGGGCTTTCAAGGATGGAACGAACAAGATCCCAAGGATGGGCGGGAAGGAAATAGGTAAGAGACATGGCAAACGGAATGGGCAGCCTGTACATCGGAGCGTCCGGCCTGCAGAGCAGCCAGAACGCGATGAATACGACGGCGAACAACTTGGCGAATGCGGATACCACGGGGTATGTGCGGCAGCAGGTGCTGTTCGCGGACAGGCAATATACCAATTTAGGCTACACGAACGGGATTAGCTGGAAGCAGGCGGGCCTAGGCGTGACGATTTCCGACGTCATCCACACCAGGGATTATTTTTTGGATAAATATTACCGGACGGAGAACGGGCGCCAGGCATTTTATGAGAAGGCCGCGGAGGCCACGACGGATATCCAGACGATCTTCCAGGAGCTGGAGGGGCAGACTTTCCAGCAGACGCTAGATGATTTGTGGGTTGCGTTCAATACGTTTTCGAGCGGCCCCGACATGGAGGAGCGCCAGAACCTGGTCATCCAGCAGGCGACCTTGTTCCTGTCACGGTCGCAGGGCGTGTATGACGCATTGAAGGATCACCAGCTCAAGATGAATGTCAAGATCCAGGAGACCGTTGACCGCATCAATGAGCTGGGGCATACGATATTGGATTTGAACCACCAGATCTTAGCGGCGGAGGCCGGCGGCGTCGAGACCGCGATGACACTGCGGGATGAGCGCGACAACGCGATAGACGAGCTGTCCGCCCTGGCGAAGGTGGAGTTTGAGGAGCTGCAGGACGGCTCTGTGAGGGTCAGGCTGGAGAACGTGGAGTTCGTGGACGAGGTGCATGTGTACGAAGTGGAGACGACGGAGGACCCGATTACCGGCTTCCTGACGCCATATTGGCCGCAGCTGTCCGACGTGCCGCGCGGGAAGTACACGGAGATGTTCAATTTCAACGTGGAAATCTCCACAGCCCTAAACACCGACATCGGCAGCTTGAAGGCCTTGGTGCTCTCAAGGGGGAAAAAATATGCGGATTACCGCGACATCGAGGGAGTA
>CAZOLD010000193.1:0-3345 GCA_964580595.1 uncultured Eubacterium sp. | reverse complement strand
CTACGTCTACCAGGCCATGCGCGTGACGGGGGCGGCGGACCCGACGGTTTCCCTGAATGAGACGTTAGAGGGGAAGCTGCCGCAGAAAAAGCTCGTGCGCGGCGCGGCGAGAGGATACAGCTCCTACGGCAACCAGATTGGGATCGCGACGGGATATGTCAAGGAAATCTACCATCCGGATTACGTGGCGAAGCGCATGGAGATCGGGGCGGTCGTCGGGGCGGCCCCTAAGCGGGCGGTGCGCAGGCTGGCGCCGGAGCCCGGGGATGCCGTCATACTCTTAGGCGGGCGTACCGGGCGCGACGGGATCGGGGGCGCGACGGGATCGTCTAAGGCGCACAATACGGAGTCCACGGCGGCATGCGGGGCGCAGGTGCAAAAAGGCAACCCGCCGACGGAGCGCAAGATCCAGCGGCTGTTTTACCGGGAGGAAGTGGCGCGCCTCATCAAGAGATGCAACGATTTCGGCGCGGGAGGCGTTTCCGTGGCGATAGGCGAGCTGGCGGACGGGCTGCGCATCCACTTAGACAAGGTGCCGAAGAAATATGCCGGCCTAGACGGCACGGAGCTTGCGATTTCCGAGTCCCAGGAACGCATGGCCGTCGTGGTTTCCCCGAAAGACGTGGAACAGTTCTTATCTTACGCGAGGGAGGAGAACTTAGAGGCGATCGTGGTCGCGGAGGTGACGCGAGAGCCGCGGCTCGTGATGGAATGGCGCGGGAAGGAAATCGTGAACATTTCCCGCGCCTTCCTGGACACGAACGGCGCACATCAGGAAGCGGAGGCGATGGTGGACGTCCCATCGAGGGAAGGGAACTTCTTTTCCAAGGTGGGGGTTCCTGCGGCCGCGGAGGCGTTGGAAAAGGGGGACGTGAGGGGCGCGTGGCTTGCCACGCTATCCGACTTAAACGTCTGCTCCCAGAAAGGCCTGGTGGAGATGTTTGACAGCTCGATCGGCGCCGGGAGCGTCCTCATGCCTTATGGCGGGAAATACCAGCTGACGGAGACGCAATGCATGGTGGCGAAGCTCCCGGTGGCGGAAGGGAAATGCGACACGGCGACGATGATGGCCTACGGGTTCGACCCCTTCCTCTCCTCCTGGAGCCCGTACCATGGCGCGGCTTACGCCGTCTTGGAATCCGTGGCAAGGATTGCCGCGGCCGGGGGCGACTGTAAGAAAATCCGCTTCACGTTCCAGGAATATTTCCGCAGGATGAGCGAGGATCCGAGGCGGTGGAGCCAGCCCGTCGCGGCCTTGCTTGGCGCGTACAGCGCGCAGATCGGCTTGGGCCTGCCTTCCATCGGGGGGAAGGACTCCATGTCGGGATCGTTTAACGAGATCGACGTGCCGCCGACGCTGGTTTCCTTTGCCGTGGACACCATCCGGTGGCAGGAGGTCATCACTCCGGAACTGAAACGCGAGGGGAACAGCCTGATGCTCCTTGCGGTCGTGAGGGATCGCTACGACCTCCCGGCTTACGGGCAGGCCATGGCGCTGTACGGCGCGGCGCGCCGCCTGATTTTGCAGGGGGACATTCTCTCTGCCTACGCCCCGGATGGGAAAGGGCTGGCGGCGGCTGCCGCTAAGATGGCGTTCGGAAACGGGCTAGGGGTCACCCTGGACGAAAGCTTTTCGGGCGAGGAGCTGTTTTTGCCCCAGATTGGGAACCTGCTCGTGGAAGTGCCGGCGGGGAGGGAAGACGCGGTTTTTCGTGCCGTCCGGGCCGCCATGGAGGAATGGCGGGACAAGGATCCGTCGGGCGCCGCGGGCATCGCGGGAGCAGGGAGCTGCTGCCGCTTGGCGGGGAAGGTGCGCGGCGACGGGAAGCTTTGCCATGGCAGCGTGGAAATCCCCATGGAAGAGGCGCTTGATGCCTGGAAGGGGACCTTAGAGCAGGTATTCCCGAGCGTGGCGAAGTCTGGAGGGGATGAGACGGAGACCGACTTGTTCCGCGCGGGAAGCGTTTATGTATGCCGCCATAAGGTGGCGAGGCCTAGGGTGTTCATCCCGGTATTTCCGGGGACGAATTGCGAGTACGACAGCGCGAGGGCGTTTCGCCGCGCGGGGGCGGACGTGGCCGTGCGGGTGTTCAAGAACTTAGACGCGGCGGACATCCGGGAGTCCGTGGACGTGTTCGTGGAGGAAATCGGGCGTTCGCAGATCATCATGTTCCCGGGCGGCTTCTCCGCGGGGGACGAGCCGGAGGGCAGCGCGAAATTCTTCGCGACGGCGTTTCGCAACGCGAAGATATCCGAGGCCGCCATGAAGCTCTTAAACGAGAGGGACGGGCTGATCCTTGGCATCTGCAACGGGTTCCAGGCGCTAGTGAAGCTGGGGCTCGTGCCTTACGGGGAGATCCGCGCCCAAAGCGGGGAATCCCCCACGCTGACCTACAACGCCATAGGGCGGCACGTCTCGAAGATGGCTTATACGAAGGTCATATCGGACAAATCGCCATGGCTGTCAAACGCGGGGCTGGGAAAGGTCTATTGCGTCCCGGTTTCCCATGGGGAGGGGCGCTTCGTGGCCCCGGAAAGATGCTTGTCGGAGCTGTTGTCCAAGGGGCAGGTGGCCACCCAGTATGTCGGCCCGGACGGCCTCCCGACGATGGACGGGGAATGGAACGTCAACGGGTCCTACTTATCGATTGAGGGGATCACCAGCCCGGACGGGCGCGTGCTTGGCAAGATGGCGCATTCGGAACGCCGGGGGGACGGCGTCGCCATCAACATTTACGGCTGCCAGGACATGGGGATTTTCGAGAGCGGCGTGCGCTATTTTCGGTAACCCGGCCCTTCCCAAACACGCCTTGACTTCTATCATGCAATTTGATACAGAGTGTGGCCGCCTGTGCCGCAAGCGCGTCTTTTGAAACGAAACATGGATTGCCGGAGGCTGCGTAACAAAAAATGGAGCGATATGACAAAATAATCATTGGCGCGGGGCTGTATGGCCTGTATTCGGCTCTTTTTTGCTGCGAGAGGAATGAGAAGGTGTTGGTGCTAGAGTGCGATTCCGCCCCGTTTGGGCGCGCGACTTACATCAACCAGGCGCGCGTGCATCAGGGGTACCATTACCCGAGGTCCATCTCCACCGCGATGAAGTCCGCGGGGTATTTTGAGCGGTTTAACCGGGATTATGATTTTTGCATCAACAGGGAATTCAAAAAGATATACGCGACGTCCAGCCAATTCTCATGGTCGGATGGGCAGCAGTTTAAGAATTTTTGCAAAGCGGCGAACATACCGTGTGAGGAGCTTTATCCGGAGCGTTTCTTCAAGGAAGGGATGTGCGACGGGGCGTTTCTGACCAAGGAATATACTTACGACGCGATGATCCTCAAG
>CAZOLD010000192.1:0-3359 GCA_964580595.1 uncultured Eubacterium sp. | reverse complement strand
TGAATACCGGCAATCCCGTTACGCCCGACGTGTCGCTCGCGTTTAGGAATGCCGCGGAGGGGATCGACGTCGTCTTAGCGCGCGGCAAGGATTACAAGATTTCGTATGAGAATAACGTGGATTTCGGTGTCGCGCAGGCCACGATCGAGGGCACGGGCAATTATTCCGGCAGCATCCGGACGACGTTCCGGATCCTGTGGAACATGGCGCTGGCGCAGGTGAGCGAGATTCCGCCGCAGCAATACACGGGAAGCGCGATCATGCCGAAGCCCACGGTGAGCCTTGGGGGCAAGACTTTGACGGAAGGCACGGATTACCTTCTGGAATACAAGAATAATATTGACCGGGGCACGGCGACCATCGTCATCACGGCGGTGACGGGGCCGGATAAGGATTACGGCGGCTCGAAGACGGTTACCTTTAAGATTTGCAGGGAATTTTCAGACACGGTGACGGTCCACGGGGTCGCGGCGGCCTATACCTATACCGGACGCCCGATCCATCCCGTTGTCGTTATGATGGACGAAGGCTCTATCATGAGCAAGGGACGGGATTATACTGTGGAATACGGCCAGAACACCAATGTGGGCGATGGCACCATCACGATCAAGGGGATTGACACGTACATGGGGACGATTTCCCTCTCGTTCAAGATCCTGCCGGCGGCAATCGGCAGGGTGACAGCCGCGAAGGTGGCCGACCAGGTATTTGACCGTAAGAAGAAGACGCCGGCGGTCCGTGTCACTGATGGCGCGTCCCAGCTGAAAGAGGGCGTGGATTACACCGTCCAATATGACAAGAACGAAGATCCCGGCAAGGCGGAAATCCTTATTTCCGGCAAGGGGAATTATTCCGGCACGAAGGTCGTGAACTTTAATATCACGGTTCCCGGAGTGACCGGCGTGAAGACCGGGAAGTACAACAGCAACAGCATGATTGTCTCCTGGAAGCGCAACAGCGTCGTGGACGGGTATGAGATTTACAATTCCAGCAACCGGCGCGTGGCGAGGGCCGGGAAGAATACGACCACGAAGGCCTCGATTGGGAACCTGAAAGCGGGGAAGATATACAAGTTCCGCGTGAGGGCGTTCGTCATCCGCGGGGGCCAGTACCATTACAGCGGGTTTGCCGCGATCAAGGGCGGGACTTCCCTCACGGCCACGAAGATTACCAAGATTTCCTCGAAGAAGCCGAAGACGGTGATCCTCAAGTGGAAGAAGGTCAAGGGCGCGAGCCAGTACTGGATTTACCGCTGCAAGACGAAGAATGGCAAGTACAAGAAGATTGGGACGTCCAAGAAGACAACTTACACGGACAAGAAGGCGACGGGCGGAAGGAGATACTACTATAAGGTACGCGTAGTCAAGAAGCTTAGCAAGAAGAATTATGTCAGCGGCTATTCCTCGCCCAAATCCGTCAAGGCGAAGAAAGGAAAATGATTCCATAATGGAACGAGTGTATTGCATCGGGAAATTCCAGTTTGATTCCTATGACCGTTACCGGGAAGCCCTGCAGGACGTGGACAAGATCCGCACGATCTCGAAGAAGATGGACATTAACGAGCCCGGCGTGGCGCAGAAGCTCTATTCCCTGATCCGGGAGGGCAAGATCGTGTTCAAGACGGAGATTGGGGACGACTACCTCCTTTACCTGGGAGACATGGTGGCGGAGGATTACAAGGAGCTATCCCACACTACGCTCGCGGGGGGCATCATGCGGCGCCTCCGCAAGCTCTCCGCGGGGCAGGTCGTGGGAGCGGTGTGCATGGCTGGAGCCTTGCTGTGCTTCCTGGTATTTATCGGGAGCGAGTTCCATGACAGGCAAAAGGCGCGCGAGCTGGAGGAGCTGCGGAGCGAGCAGCAGATCACGGCGGCCTCGGACTGGATCGCGGAGCGGCTGCAGGCGGTCATAGACGAGGGCCGCGCGCAGCCCGCGGAGGCTGTGCTGGCGGAGAGCGGGACCGTGGAGAACGGGACCTACAGCGCGATGCTCCAGGAAGGGGAGGATCCGGACGGCAGCGGGGAAGAGGACAGCGGCGGGAAGGGCAAGAAAAGCAAATCGAAAGACGGGGAGGCGTCGAAGGATCCGGACATATTGCCGGAGTATGAGAGCCTATACGAGCAGAACGCCGATTTCGTGGGCTGGATCACCGCGGAAGGCGTGGGGATAGACTACCCTGTGCTGCGCGCCGTGCCGGAAAGCAGCGACTTCTACCTGGACCATGATTTTTATGGCAAGGAGGACATCAACGGCTCCATATTCATGGACTCCAGGAACGGCCTGGACGGTCAGGACGACAACCTGATCATTTACGGGCACAACATGAAGAGCGGCGAGATGTTCGGCAACCTGGAGAAATACCTAGACGAGCCGTTCTACCAGTCGAACAAGACGATTACGTTCAATACGATTTACGAGAAATCCCAGTATGAGATCATCGCGGTCTGCCTCTCCAAGGCGGAAAAAGAGGGGGAGGGATTTCATTACTACGACTTTATCAAGGCAGGCAACAAGAAGGCGTTCCGCCGTTACATCAAGAACATCGAGAAGCTCAACGTCATGGGCGGGGAGGTAGACGCTTCCTATGGGGACAAGCTACTCACGCTTTCGACATGCAACAACTACACGCAGGATGGGCGGCTGTTCCTGGTGGCGAAGAAGATTGCCGCTGAGAGCCCCTCAGGGCAGTGATTCAAGGAGGACGAAGAGATGAGAAGAGGATTTGGCAGATGTTTGGGCATTGTCGTGGCGCTGGCCATGGCGCTGGCTTCCGGCTATCCTGCCCAGGTGTTTGCGCAAGAGGATGTCAGCGGCTTTGTCATGGAGGGCACGACGATCACGCAATATACCGGCCCGGGCGGCGATGTCGTGATCCCGGAGACCGCGACGGCCATCGCCGACGGCGCGTTCGCCGGGAACGCGGCGGTGACCAGCGTGACCATCCCGGCGAATGTCACAAGCGTCGGGAGCAACTGCTTTTCCGGATGCACGGGACTGACGGCGGCCGTCATCAGCGGTTCCGCCAGCTTAGGTACCGGCGTGTTCTACGGGTGCTCGGCGCTAGGGTACGTGGAGCTTCCGGGGGGCCTTTCGGCGATACCCGCGGACACGTTCTCGGGGTGCACGAGCCTACCGTCCGTCGCCATCCCGGGATCTGTCACGAGCATTGGATCGCAGGCGTTTAACGGCTGCAGCAGCCTAGGGGCGGTTGAGATTCCGTCTAGCGTCACGCAGATTGACAGCGGCGCGTTCAACAATTGCACCAGCCTGGCGTCGATGGCGTTCCCTTCATCCGTGGCTTCCTTGGGGAGCGGCGTGCTCGCGGGGTGCAGCAGCCTGGGGAGCGTGAGCTTTTCTAG
>CAZOLD010000191.1:0-3375 GCA_964580595.1 uncultured Eubacterium sp. | reverse complement strand
TCGCAATCCGGGCTATCGCCCTTGTACGGGTTAGCGTCGCTAATGCCCATGCGGATCGGACTGCAAGCAGTCCATCCGCATGGGCATTGCGACTGGGCTTTCATAATAAAATAAGCCGGGGCTATGAAAGCCCCGGCCTGGTCTTGTCTGCTTATGCCTCAACCTTCGTCGCCGCGTTCTCCGCCGCCTGCGCGTTCTCAACGCCGGCCCATTCGTCAAACTTCTTCATGACCGCGTCGTACGTGCGCTGGGAGATGTCCGGAAGCTTCGAGCCCCACGCGCCGGTCGCCATCTTGAAGCCCTTCTCGAACGCGTTGCGCATTTCCTCGACCTTCGACTCGTCGCCGCCGGTCAGCGCCTTCGCGAATTCGATGATGCGGTCCGAGGTCTGCTCCACGCCCCAGTACCCGTCTTCCGCGATATCCTTCTGCGCCTGCGCCTTCACCTCGGGGCTGACGGTATAGTCGCCGCTCGCTAAGAAGCGCCAGATGCTGTCGGCCTGCCCGATCTTCGCGCCCTGCGAGGAGATCATCTTCGCGACCATGTTGCGAAGTTGCGCCGTCCGCTCCTCCGCGTCCTTCTTCATCTGGGCGACAATCGCCTCCCTGGAATAGATGTTCTTTGATGAATCCGTCCTCGAGGAACTCCCCTTGTCATATACAACGCCCTCATCCTTCTCGGAAGAGGAAGAACTTTTCGCCTGCTCCGCGGCCCTGGCATTCTGCTGTGCTGATGTGGCATAGGAAGCAGCTGTGCTGTCCAAACCATTAATGCTATTTACGCTCATCACACGATCCCTCCTTGGAAAAAACAGTTATCCATAAGCTTCTCTTAATTTTATCGGCAGAAATTCCGAAATAATTACGCGTGAGGGGAAATAATTTTTATGCGCCCGGGGGAGGGGAACCGGGCATGACGGGAGAACGATATGCACGAGATCAGGCTCAAGGCGCTCGCGAAAATCAATCTGGGGCTGGATGTTTTGCGGCGGAGGGAAGACGGCTACCACGAGGTAAGGATGGTGATGCAGACCATCGGGATATATGACAGGATCAAGCTGACGCGCCTCAAAACCCCGGGGATCCGCGTGAGGACGAACCTTTATTACCTGCCGGAGGATGGGAATAACCTGGCGCATAAGGCGGCGAGGCTCTTGATGGACGAGTTCCATATCCCGGGCGGGCTTTTTATTGACTTGAAAAAATATATCCCCGTGGCTTCGGGATTGGCGGGAGGGAGCGCGGACGCGGCGGCGGTGCTCTACGGCATGAACCGGATGTTCCGTCTGCGCCTGTCGAAGCGGGATCTGATGGAGAGGGGGGCCGGGATCGGTGCGGACGTGCCGTTTTGCATCATGCGACGAACCGCGTTAGCGGAGGGGATCGGGGAACGGCTCACGCCGCTCCCGCCGTTGCCAAAGTGCAAGGTGCTAGTCGCGAAGCCCCCGGTTAGCGTGTCCACGCGGTATGTGTATGAGAACCTGAGGCTGGACGGGCAGGTCAGACATCCGGATATCGGGTCGCTTTTGGATGCCATCGCGGCGGGAGACCTGCCCCGGGTGGCGGCGAACATGGGGAATCTTTTGGAGACCGTCACCATCCCGCGTTATCCCGTCATCGCGCGGATCAAGGAAGAGATGCGGGGGGCGGGCGCCCTGAACGCGATGATGAGCGGCAGCGGCCCTACCGTGTTCGGCTTATTTGACGATGAGGATCTTGCCCGTCAGGCATACCGCAAGATGCGGGAGGGCGGGCTCGCGAAGCAGGTTTATTTGACGGAAATTTGCTAAAAGCTCCGGGATTTATGTGAAAAAGTGCTTGCATTTTCTATCCGGAATAGTTATAATGGGTTTGTTGTTCGAGTGAGCCAAAGTGGCGCAGTTGGTAGCGCGTCGCATTCGTAATGCGTAGGTCGAGGGTTCGAGTCCCTCCTTTGGCTGTGGTGAGGAGCTGTTGGGTTGGCAGCTCCTCATTTTCATTCCACCGCCATATTGCGCGGGGCAGCGGGCGGCCCGCTTGGGAGGCAGGCCTCGTCTTGGCAGGAGGCGGCCCCCGTTTTGAAAGGAAGTTTGGGATGCGTCAGGCTGTGGTGTATTATTCGTTTTGTGACAAGACGGAGCGGGAAGCGGGGGAGTACCGGGAGCGGCAGCGCAGGATCGCGGATGAGATGCTGCGGCATGGGTTCTCGCAGCAGTTTGGCCTCGCGTTTTGCCGCGACAGGATCAAAAAAGGGGAATACGGGAAGCCTTATTGGGACGGCCCGGAGAAAGTTTTTTTCAATGTCAGCAATACGAACGGCTTGGTGGCGTGCGCCGTGGGGGATACGGAGCTTGGCATTGACGTAGAGAAGACGAAGGAAATGTGGATATCGGCTGTCCGCAGGTGCTGCACGCCGCAGGAGAGGGAATATATCGGGGAGGAGCGGGAGCGATTTTTCCAGATATGGACGCTGAAGGAGAGCTATGTCAAGATGATCGGGGAGGGATTGCGTTTCCCGCTGCAGGAGATCTCCTTTTGCGTCAAAGGGAAGCCCCCCATGCTGCGCCCATGGGAGATTTCCGGCAGCCGGCCTGGGTTTTTCACGCAAAGGAAGATGGGGAGCTACTGGATCTCGGTTTGCTCCCGGGAGGAGATGCAAATCGCCTGGCAGGAATGCGATTTCCCGCGTTCTTTCTAAAAAGCGCCAATCCCGCTGCGATGCAGCTCCCGCAATCCTGCCCGTACGGGCTATCGCCCTCATACGGGTTAGCGTCGCGACTGGGCTTTCAGGGCAAAGGATAAGAAACACAGGATAGGAGATGAAGATGGTGCGTGAATTTAAGATAACGTTCGGGGCGGAACAGGCTGTCTCCTCGGTGAAGCCCTCGTTTTATGTCACGATAGACAAGGATCCGCTTTTCATGTTCCCGATAAAGTCCGGGAGCTCGAAGACCGCGAAGGTCAAGGAAGGGTACCACAGGATGGTGCTGTCTTTGCTTGAGAATAAAGAGAAATCGGAGACGCAAATTTCCGTAAGCCAGGAGGGGACCATCCTCCTGGGATATGACGTGGACTCTAAGAGCCCCGTCGTACGGGACATGGGGGTTTTTGACCCGAGCCTTTACCCGGCGTTCCGGGACGCCGGCGGGAACATAAGCCTCCCGGATTCGGAAGAGAAGATTCTCCTCGACAAATATAGGAACAAGCCGATGAAAGCGGCCGAATATGTGAGCGAGATGGCCAGGTCAACCTTAGAGGAGGCGGAGGAATATGTCGATGACTTGTTCTCCCAAAAATCTGGGGTGAGGGACACGGACGGGGATTGGGATACCTTTTACAAGAGCATCAAGAAACTCCCCGGCGCCGACGTGTTTGGCACGAAAAAGGAGGTCAAGCG
>CAZOLD010000190.1:0-3382 GCA_964580595.1 uncultured Eubacterium sp. | reverse complement strand
CCTGCTCAGAAACCTTCAACCCAGCAATTATCATAGAAGATCTGAATTTACAGACTTTCTTTCCCGGCTCCTAATCGAGCCACACATCCTTTGCTCCAAGCGGAAACTTCTGCTTGTCATGGACGCTGATCTCCCGTCCAAGCTGCACTTCCACCAGCTTCAGCTCGCTTTCGGCAGCGACCGTATGGCGGCATCCGGCTCGCATCGACACCACGTCGCCGGCCTTCACCTCGCGCTCCATGCCGTCCACGACGGTCCGCCCCGTGCCGGAGGCCACGACCCACACCTCGTCCCGGTTCCTGTGGCTGTGGTAGTTCATGCTATGCCCCGCGTGCAGCGTGATTTTGACGGTCATGCTCTCCGGCTCCACATCCAGCACGCGGTAGCTTCCCCAGCTTTTCTCCGCAAACATGACCGGCTGCTCGATCCGGTCCACATAAGGCTTGATGTAGCTTGACTGCTCCTTGTCCGAAACGAGGATTCCCTCGGGCGAAGCCGATATGACGATGTCGCTCAGACCCATCGCCAGAATCGGCACGTCCAGTTCGTTGACGATATGCACGTTCCTGCATCGGCCGTCCTGAATGGCGTTCCCAATGTTATTTCCCTCCATCGCCTCGGTCAGCGTATTCCATGTGCCAAGATCCTTCCATTGACCGGCAAATCGCATGACCTGTATGCGCGGCTCCCTCTCCACGACGGCGTAATCAAAAGATGTCTTCGTCAGCGAGCCATACTTGGAGAGCAGATCCTGATAGTCCGTAAATCCAAACATCTCACGCGCCTTCTCCAGCACGTACCCTATCTTATAAGCGAACACGCCGCCGTTCCACAACGCGCCCCTGGCGATGTAATCTGCCGCCGTGCGCGCGTCCGGCTTTTCCTTGAACGTTGAAACCTTGGAAACGTTTTCCGGACCCTCGGGAATGATGTATCCATACTTTTCTGACGGGTACGTCGGCTCGATCCCCATCAGGACGAGGTTTGCCTCATCCCTTTCCGCCTGCTCCCCCAGCGCTTTTAGCATCTCAAAATAATCGTCTTCCACAAGGGGATCGACCGGGCAAACCACCGCCGCCTCGTCAGGCCCGACCCCCTGCACGTCCGCAAGATGCGCAGTGGCCAGCAGGATGGCCGGAAACGTATCCCTGCGGCATGGCTCCACGGAAACTCCAATCCCCCCGCCCAGCTGGTTGTAGATGGCGGAGGCCTGCGCCTTGCTTGTGGCGACCGTCATGCGGGCGTTCGGATCCGCCTTTTTGATCTGGCGGTACACCCGCTGCAGCATGGATTCGTAGGCACCGTCCGCAGTCTTGAACAGCTTAAGGAACTGCTTGGAGCGGACATCGTTGGACAGCGGCCACAGGCGCTTTCCCGATCCCCCGGAAAGTAAAATGATGTTCATTTTCCCTTCATCCTTCCTTATCGTCCTAAGCTCCGCTTTCGCAATCCCGCAGGAATGCTTCCAGTCTGGAGCGGATGCCCGCGGCATCAAGGCCGAGGCGGCCATCCTTTTCCGACTTGGTTCCATAGCTGCGCAGCACTTCAAGCGGGATCTCCGCCCCTCCGATCCGCACGCTCCTGCCGGAGAGCGCCCCGACGATGTCCGCCGCAAGGCTGCCCGCATACAGCGGCGCGCTGACGAATACCCTTCCATTTGTGCAGGCTTCCCGCAAGGCCTGCCCGTCAAACGGGGCGAGCGTGGTGTAATACAAAAGCGTCACATCCATCCCCTCGCAGGCCGCCAGCGTGGCGTCAAGCTGTTCGGCTACCGCGATGACCGTCGCCAGCTTCCCCCTCTTGACCACGTTCGCCCTGCCAAATTCCACATCAACCTGCACGGCGTTACAATGGTCCGTCATGCGGAAATACGACGGCCTTCCATTCCTGCGGCATGCGCGGAACAAGGACGTAAACTGTTCCGGCGTTCCGGGCGCCAATATCTCCATGCCGGGCAAAAGCCGCAAGGTTGCCGCATCTTCTGGACAATAGTGGGAATACCCCAGCGTGGAAAAATCATATGCCGCGCCCGTCGTGATGAAGTTTCCGCCCGTCTTCTGATAGACGAAGTCCAGCTTCAGCTGCTCCAAAGACCGCTGCGCGATAAAGGGCGATATGCCGTACACCGTCGGCACGACGCCCGCCAGCGACAATCCCGCCGCAAGGCTGACCGTTCCCGGCTCAAAAATGCCGATGTTCCTTGCCCGCTCGGGAAACCGCTCCAGCAGATCCCGAAAGGCGTACACTCCAATATCCATAAGGATGAGCGCCGCATCCTGCCATTGTTCGATCGTTTCACGGACGACCGCCTGCATCGCTCTTCTCAAACCGTCTCCCTCCCCGCTTCTTCAAAATGCTCCACATCATCCAGCAGCCGGGCAAGCTCCGCATCGGTCGGCGCGCGGTGGAACCATGCGTTGTCTTCCATCAGCGTCCTGCTCCCATAGCCGCGCATGGTTCTCGCGACGATGGCCAGCGGCATGCCGGGATGCGGCGTGCGGACCGCCTGTTCCAGAGCATCCTCGTCATGCCCGTCCGCCACGACCGTCCGGAATCCGAACGCGCCAAGCTTTTCCCCCAGATCCCCCATGTCGATCATGCGCCCGATGGAACGGTTGTCGTCAATGATGAGCGTTAGGTTGTCAAGCTTCTCGCTGGACGCAAAGAGCGCCGCCTCCCACATCGTGCCCTCGTTCATCTCGCCGTCTCCCGCGAGCACGTACACGCCTCCTCCATGCCCAAGGATCCGATTGGCCCACGCCATGCCCACGGCCATAGGGAATCCGTGTCCAAGGCTTCCGGCTGAATTTTCAAGAAAGGGCAGCTTCGTCCGATCCGCCTGCATGCTGATTCTGGAATCATAACGGCACGCCGTTTCAAGCTCCTTCTCCGGAAGATACCCCTTTTCCGCAAGCAGGGCCAGCAGCGCCATCGTGGCCTGCCCCTTGCTTAATACAAAGCGATCCCTCTTTGGAGCGCCGGCCGTTTCCGGCGATACGCGCAGGACGCGGTCATACAAGACCCGCAGGATCTCCACCGAAGAGAACCCGCTTTGCAGGTTCGCATCCCTCCCCGCATGGGCCATGCGCAAGATTCTTTTCCTCAATCTTTTCGCCCGCTCCGTCATATTTCTTTCGCCTCCGTTCGCGCTTCCACCGCTTTGGCCGCCGCATCCGCCGCCGGACGGTCCAGAGTATAGCGCACTTCCTCAGGGATGCGGTCCAGAGCCTCGTTCAAAGCGCGAAGATTCTTTACTTTGGACCTGCCCAGATACCAGCTATATACCGAATTCATATTTTTCTGCGCGGTCAGAAGATATTCCGGCGAGAATCCCCAGTAATACCGGCGGAAGATCGGACGGATCGCCTCCTCAAAGAGCGCC
>CAZOLD010000189.1:0-3400 GCA_964580595.1 uncultured Eubacterium sp. | reverse complement strand
GCCGGATCCTAAGGAGGACCTGACCGCCTACCTCTCGATCCGCTATTCCATGCCGGAATGGCTGGTGAGGATGTGGGGAAAGACGTATGCCCCGGAGGAACTTGAGGGCTTTTTGCGGGCTTTTTTGGCGGAAATGCCGACTTCCATCCATGTCAATACGGCGCGGGCCGGCACGGGGGAGCTGAAAAAGGAACTGGAAGAGGAGGGCGCGCGCGTAACCGTCCCGGGCGGGATGGCGGACGCGCTGTTTCTTTCCGGGTATGATTCCCTTGCGCGGCTCCCGGCGTTCCGGGAAGGGAAATTTTACGTGCAGGACATAAGCTCCATGTGCGCGGCCCTTTGGGCCGCCCCGAAAAAGGGGGATTACGTGATGGACGTGTGCGCGGCTCCCGGCGGGAAAAGCATGCACCTCGCGAATCTGATGGAAGGCACGGGGCACGTGGAGGCGCGGGATGTCTCGGAATCGAAAGTGGCGCTGATCCGGGAAAACATAGGCCGCTGCGGGCTGGGGAATATCTCCGCGTCCGTGGCGGACGCGCGTGTCCTGGAGAGGAGCAAAATCGGGAAGGCCGACGTCGTGATGGCCGACCTGCCTTGCTCCGGCCTAGGCGTCATAGGGAGGAAGCCGGACATCAAGTACCGGGTAACGGAGGCGGCGTGCCTAAAGCTTGCCGCCCTGCAGAGGGAAATTTTGCATGTCGCGCAGCGCTACGTGAAGCCGGGCGGCGCCCTTATTTATTCCACATGCACGATCGACGAGCCGGAAAACGAGGGGAACGTCGCGTGGTTTTTGCGGGAGCATCCCCGGTTTCGCCTCGCGAGGCAGCAGCAGCTCCTCCCGAAGGCCGGGGAGCGGGACGGGTTCTTCCTGGCCCGCCTTGAGAAAGAGGGGTAGGAGGGGATGCCCGCGCGGCGCGGGCGGAAGAGAGGAAACCAACCATGGGGAAAATAGATATCAAGTCATATGGCATCGGGCAGCTTAAGGAATTTTTCGAGTCGCAGGGGGAAAAGCCTTACCGGGCCTTGCAGGCGTTTCACTGGATGCACCAAAGGCATGTCAGGGATTTTTCGGAGATGACGGATTTTTCCCTGGCCCTGCGGGAGAGGCTGGGGGAGATCTGCAAGCTTACCGTGTTGAGGCAGGCGAAAAAGCAGCAATCCTCCGTGGACGGCACGGTGAAATACCTATTCGAGCTCCCGGACGGGAATTTGGTGGAGAGCGTGCTCATGCGCTACCGGCACGGGCTTAGCGCGTGCGTCTCCTCCCAGGCCGGCTGCAGGATGGGCTGCCGTTTCTGCGCTTCCGCGCAAGGCGGGCTGGTCCGGAACCTGACGCCGGGGGAGATGCTAGAGCAGGTTTACCGGATGCGCGAGGACGCGGGGGAGAGGATTTCCCATGTCGTCGTGATGGGGACGGGCGAGCCGCTGGACAACTATTCGGGCCTGCTTACGTTCCTCTCCCTGATCTCGGACGCGGAAGGGGAAAATATCGGCGCGCGGAACATCACGGTCTCCACATGCGGGCTGGTTCCGCAGATGCGCCGCCTCGCGGAGGAGGGGCTGCAGATCACGCTGGCGGTCTCCCTCCACGCGCCCACGCAGGAGAAAAGGCTCTCCCTCATGCCAATCGCGGCAAAATATGACATCCACGAGGTCATTGACGCGTGCGAATATTATTTTTCGAGGACGGGGAGGCGCGTCACCATAGAATACAGCCTGATGGGCGGGGTGAACGACGCCCGCCAGGACGCGAGGAAGTTAGCGGGGCTTCTTGCCAGGCTAAACTGCCATGTCAACTTAATCCCGCTCAATCCCGTGAAGGGATTGCCATACCGGCCGCCGAAGCGGGAGGCCGTGCGGGAATTCCGGGAGACGTTGGAGCAATTCGGCGTGAACGTGACGGTACGCCGGGAGATGGGCAGGGACATCGACGGGGCCTGCGGGCAGCTGCGCAACAGGCATCTTAAAGCGGGAACTTCCCGATAGGATGGGAGCGGGCATGAGAAGATTGATTTACGCGGATAACGCCGCGACCACCAGCCTGGACCCCGGCGCTTTCGAGGCGATGAGGCCGTTTTTGCTTGAGGAATACGGAAACGCCTCGCAGCCATATTCGTTCGCGCGTAAGCCGAAGGAGGCCTTGCGCGGCGCCAGGGAGGCGATAGCCGCCTGCATCGGGGCGGCGCCGGGGGAGATTTTCTTCACGTCCGGCGGCACCGAGGCCGACAACTGGGCGATCAAGGGATCCGCCATGCCGGAGGCGCGAGGCGGCATGGTCGTCACGTCCGCTTTCGAGCACCACGCGGTGCTCCATTCCTGCATGGCGCTTGAGAGAATGGGGTATCCCGTCGCCTATATGCGGCCTTCTCGGGACGGCTATGTCACGGGAGGGGACCTTCGGGATTATATGGGCGACCAGGTTTTCCTCGTTTCCGTGATGTTTGCCAATAACGAGATCGGGACGGTTCAGCCGATAAGGGAGCTGGGCGCCGCGGCCCATGAGGGCGGCGCCCTTTTCCATACGGACGCGGTCCAGGCGGTCGGCCACATCCCCATCGACGTACATGATCTTGGCGTTGACATGCTCTCCGCGTCCGCGCATAAGTTCCATGGCCCTAAGGGGGTCGGGTTCCTTTATGTCCGGGACGGCGTCAGCCTGTTGCCATATTCCGACGGCGGAGCGCAGGAATCCGGATTAAGGGCGGGGACGGAGAATGTCGCGGGGATCGTGGGAATGGCGGCGGCGCTCAAAAGCAGCTGCGACGCCATGGAAGAGGATGCGAGGCGCATCCGGAAGATGGAATCCGAACTTTTGGGGATGCTCGGGCGTTCGGGAATCCGGTTTGCCAGAAACGGCGGGGACGACAGGCTCCCCGGCCTCTTAAGCCTGTCTTTCCCGGGAGCCGACGGAGAGGCGATCCTGCACCGGCTGGATTTAAGCGGGATCTGCGTCTCCACCGGTTCCGCCTGCAACGGCGGGAGCACGGAGGTCTCGCACGTCCTGCGTGCAATCCGGCTTGACGGGGATCTTGCCAGAGGCACGATCCGCATTTCCCTCGGGAGGGGCAACAAAGAGGAGGATGTCGGGGAGATCTATCGCGCGCTTATGAGGATCCTTGGGCCATAGCGCCCGGCACGGCACCCGCCCGCACGGGAAAGCCAGCGGAAATCCTATCCTGCCATCCTTGCCTCTCGCCCTTATCTCCTATACGTCAAACTCTTCGATCAGGTCCATCATCCCCCTGATCTCGGCATGGCCGCCTTCAAGGTAGAACAGACCCATCTCCCATCCGTTTTTGTCATAGGTCGCCATGATCTCGGGCGCAGCCTCCCTCACTTTCGCGAGGATGGCTTCGTCCTTCACGACGGTCGCCTTGCCGTCATAGCGCATAAACTCCTC
>CAZOLD010000188.1:0-3403 GCA_964580595.1 uncultured Eubacterium sp. | reverse complement strand
CGCAGAGGAATACTACCTCTATTTCAAGAGAAGGCATGCCGACATGGGGCGGCTAAGGTGCGTCTTGCTCCCGCCCATTGAGCCGGGCAATCCGGTTTACGGCCTGCTTGCCGCCAGCCGCGTGCCGAAAACCTCCGAGTATGAGGACAGCATCGTGTATTTCGACGTCAATGACAAAGAAGACCTAGCGGACGCCATCGGGAGATACGGGGAGATATTCGAGGCCATCCGCAAGGCCACCGGCAGGGATAAGCTGCTGTTCCGGCGGCACCCGCGCAGCAGGGGGCGGGCGGAGGCGTTCTCGAGGCTTCCTTCCGTCGAGTTGGCGGACGACGGGCTTACCACGGAGGAGCTCTTCGTGTCGGGGATTGACTGGGACAGGGCCGTCGTCTGCACGGTCAGCAGCTCCGTCGCGCTGAACGCAAAGATGGTATACGGGAAAGAGCCGTTCCTCATCCTGCTCTACAAGATGCTAGGCAAGGAAGAAATGCAGGGCGTGGAGGAACTGTCTGAAAAGTACGGGGACAAGGGAAAGCTCCTGGTGCCGGAGACGATGGGGGAGCTTGTGGCCGGTTTGGAAAGATGGCATGAAGATGCGGCGTCTTTATGAAAAATACAGGGCGCTCCCCATCCCGGTGAAGGCCAGCTTCTGGTACGCGTTCTGCCTCGTCGCGCAGAAAGGCATATCCGTCCTTACCGTCCCGATTTTCACGAGGATGCTCTCCACGTCGGATTACGGGATCGTGAGCGTGTTCAACTCCTGGGAGGGGATATTGATAAACTTCACTTCCCTTTCCCTTTCGAGCGGGGTGTTCAATAACGGGATGCTGAAATACCCGGAGGACAGGGACGGGTTCACGTCCTCCATGGTGGGTCTGACTTCCTTGATGACCTTGGCCTGGTTCGCCTGCTTCGTGCTTTTCCATGGGCAGGTCGAGGCAGTGACGGGCCTGTCCTTTGGCTTGATGGCCTTGATGTTCGTCCACCTGTTCTTCTCCCCGGCATTCAGCCTGTGGGCCGCGAGAAAGAGGTACAGCTACGATTACAAGCCTTTCGTCATCGTGACACTTCTCTGCTCGCTGGCCGAGCCAGCCGTCAGCATCGCGGCCGTGCACTTTAGCGACGGGAACCCTGCGACGGCCAGGCTGGCGTCCGCGGTCGCCGTCTCATCCGCGATATATGGCTGCGTTTACCTGGACTGCCTGAAACGGGGGAAAAAACTTTTCTGCCGGGAGTACTGGCGGTATGGCCTATTATTCAACATCCCGCTCATCCCGCACTATCTGTCGGGCACGGTGCTAAACAGCACGGACAGGATATTGATAGAACGGTTTTGCGGCGCGGGCGACGCGGGGGTATACAGCGTGGCTTATTCCGCCGCGATGCTCCTGACGCTATTCACGAGCGCGATCAATTCCGCGCTTACCCCTTGGCTTTACCGGAAGATGGCGGACAGGGACACGGAGCGGATCCGGAAGGTGTCGTCCGCGCTCGTGCTCCTCATGGCGGGCCTCACCTTGCTCTGGATCCTGATGGCTCCGGAAATCCTGCGTATCCTTGCCCCCGCGGAATATGCGGGCGCGGCGTACATCATCCCGCCGGTCGCGGCCGGCGCGTTTTTCTGGTACCTGTACACACTCTTCGCGAACGTGCAGTTTTACTTCGAGAAGACAAGGTTCATCGCCATGTCCTCCGTGGGCGCCGCGGTAATGAATATCGTCTTGAACCTGATGTTCATCCCCAAATATGGCTATCTCGCGGCGGGATACACCACGCTCGCCTCATACATGGCATACGCGGGAGCCCATGTGGCGCTTTCCCGCAAGATAGCTAGGGAAAACCGGCTGGGCGGCATGTTCGACCTGAGGGTGGTTTCCCTCGCGGGCGCCGCGCTCCTCGCGCTGATGTTCGTGGCCCTGCCGCTGTATGGACATGCCGCCTTGCGCTATGCCCTCATGGGATGCATGTTCGCGGCCGCCGCCATGGGGAGGAGGAAGATAGCCGGGGCTCTCGGCGAGCTCCTGAAGCGGGGAAAAGGGAGAGGGGAATGAAGGGCGATGCAAGGCAGTCATGAATCGGGGAATCCCACCCCTCGGAAAATAACGAAAGGAAGCAAAGCGATGCCATGAGCGACATGCAAGTGCTGCTGCTGACAAGGAAGCATATCCTGAGCGGGAAGCTGTATGAGGTGCTGGGCAGGGACTGCAAGGTATCCCTGCTTCCGGTTGACGACGTGATCAAGGGAAAGACAAAGCTGTACTGCGCGTCATTTTACGGGAAAGACCATGTGGTTTTCTGCACGGAATTCCTATGGGAGCTTCTGTCAAGCATAGATGCCACGGGCGTCACGAAGTTTTTCAACCAGCTGTTTTCCATATCTGGGACGGAGGACATCAAGGTGACGTATGTCTCCATGCGCTGCGTGCTCGAGGAAGACTACCTCAAAATGAGTCCCGACAAATATGCTGAGTTTCAAAAGATTGCGGATTATGTGGCCAGCGCGACCGCGGCGTCAAGCCTGAACAATGTCATCGAGATACCGTCCGTGTACGGGATATCAGAAGAGGAGGATATCATCGACTTGGCAAGAAACAACAGGGTCTCCCCTAGATGCCTGTCCGGCTTGGATGCGCCCATGCTGGCAGACAAGGTCGCGCTATACGTCAGCGGAAGCCTTTGCCGCGCTTGCGGGGAAGAGGCCGCCTTTCCGAGGAGGGGCCTGCTGGAATGGCTTCAGGAAAATGATTCGGGCGCCGGCAGCGAGGATGAGGACATGAAAATCCGCTCATGCCAGGAGCATTGCGTGTTTGACCTTGTTTACAAGAAAGAGGCCAATGCGCATTACCGCGGCCGGAGCGTCGCCCAGGTCCGAATGGAAATCGGCAGGAAGTTGTCAAGCCGGATACCGGAGGGCGTCAGGGAGAGGCTGGATTACGTGACGCCGGTGCCAAGGACGGGCCTTTATTACGCGATGGGGCTTTCAGACGGCCTGAGCGTCCCATACCGCCAAGCGCTGATTAAGCAAACTTACCAGGAGCGCTCCTTCTCCATCTCCAGCTCAGACGAGAGGAAGAAGTTCCTGTGGAAAAAGATAAATGCCATCCCGGAATTGATCAAGGGGAAGAGCATCGCCGTGGTGGATGAGGCGATATTCACGGGGATGACTTTGAAAGTGGTATGTCAGATGCTATGGGAATGCGACGCGAAGGAAATTTTCCTGTGCATACCGACGCCGCCGTGCAGGCATCATTGCCGCTACTTGGTTCAGCCGCCAAGGAAGATGCTATTGGAATACATGAGCATGCCGTACCTGAAGGAGTACTTCAACGTAACGGACATCTTTTTTCAAGACGAGGCATTCTTCCGGGATTATAACAGGGAGCTTGACGACGACGTGTGCCTA
>CAZOLD010000187.1:0-3418 GCA_964580595.1 uncultured Eubacterium sp. | reverse complement strand
GGGCAAGACGAGAAATGTATCTGGAACTTTCCGAGGAGGCGGCTTTAAAACGCAGAGAGCTTGCGGAGTGGCAATATCAGAAGGGGCTGCTGTCGGACGCGCTTCAAAAGAGCAGTCATTCTACGGATGCAAGCTATCATTTTGTCAAACAGCCACAGGCTTCCGTGGCAACGGCGGCTTATGAGCAGGCAATCAGCACATTCAGCGGCAGTGCGCCGGGAATTACTGCAGTAGAAATATAGAAGTCCATTTCCGGATGTGGTCCACCGAGGCATCCGCATGGCACAAGAGAAAGGGAGTGTCCTCCCCCTCATTCGCAAAACAAGGCTGTGAGGGGGAGAGATGCTTTTTTTGTCTAGGAGAAAAAAGATGGATATTGGGAACGTAAACAGCATGGCCTTGGCTCATGTGCAGATGGCAAACGATTAAAGCAGTGAAATCTTCTGAAAATCCTTGCAAAAGACGGCCGGATGTGGTAAGGTAGAGGCCTGTGATATAATCTTTTTCCTTGCTCCCGGTTGGACGGGGGCCATAAGACCAGAAGGAGGTAACGCGAACATGAACAAATACGAGTTGGCGCTGGTCGTCAATGCAAAGATTGAGGACGAGGCCAGGGCGGAGGTAGTAGAGAGAGCGAAAGAGTACATCACGCGCTTCGGCGGGACCGTGACCGAGGTGGAGGAATGGGGCAAGAGAAGATTGGCCTATGAGATCCAGAAGATGCGGGAAGGATACTACTACTTCATACAGTTTGACGCCGGCCCCGATTGTCCGGCCGAGATCGAGAAAAGGGTCCGGATCATGGACAATGTGCTTCGATACTTGTGCGTTAGGCGAGATGATGCGCAATAGAAAGAGGCGATAATCGTTATGAACAAGGTAATATTGATGGGTAGGCTGACGAGGGATCCGGATGTCCGTTATTCCCAGGGCGAGCAGGCCACGGCGGTGGCGAGGTACACGTTGGCGGTTGACAGGCGCTTCCGCCGTGAGGGAAGCGACCAGACAGCGGATTTCATCAGCTGCGTCACGTTTGGCAGGAGCGCGGAGTTCGCGGAGAAGTACCTGCGCAAGGGCACGAAAATCGTGGCGACCGGCAGGATACAGACCGGCAGCTACACCAACCAGGAAGGGCAGAAGGTCTACACGACGGACGTCGTCGTGGAGGATCAGGAGTTTGCGGAGAGCAAGGCCGCCAGCGAAGGGCGCGGGGGCGGCTACCAGCAGCCAGCGCGGCCCGAGCCGAGCGAGGCGGTCAGCGACGGGTTCATGAATATCCCGGACGGGATCGACGAGGAGCTCCCGTTTAATTAGGCAGGGCGTAGGCCAAGGCAAGGCGATCCGGTTAGGGTTCCGGCTTGCCGGGCGGCAGCCCGGGCGTGTCTGCTTTCCACGAAGCAATGTAATTTGAACAGGAGGTTGAGACGATGGCTTACAATAAAGGCGATAGGGGCGACGCCCCGAAGAGAAGGGGCGGCATCCGCAGGCGCAAGAAGGTATGCGTGTTCTGCGGGAAGGACAACGTGATTGATTACAAGGACACGAACAAGCTGAAGAGGTATATCTCCGAGAGGGGGAAGATTCTCCCGCGCAGGATCACCGGGAATTGCGCGAAGCACCAGAGGGCGCTTACGGTCGCCATCAAGCGCGCGCGGCATATCGCTTTGATGCCGTACGTCGCGGATTGATTCCGGCCATGAAGACGGACGCCACAGGCAGTTGGACAGAGCCACTTGCCTGTGGCGTTTTGCATCTGCCTATATGGCGCCCGTCCGGTCGATTTCCTGCTTGATGAGGGCGGCGGCGCTGTCCTTAGCCGTGCACGCGAGGTGGAAAAAGGGAACGGCGCGGCTTAATTTCTCCACGAAAGAGAGGCAGCAGCGCAGCTGCCCTTCCGTCCAGGAGGGCGAGACCAGCCTCTGCAGCGCACGGGAGCAGGTCTCGTCCGGGGTCATGGGAAGCGCCGCGTCCTCCGGCGCCTGCTTTAAGAACACGACCCCGCCAAGCGGGTATGTCTTTTCCGTGAAGATCCCTGAGGTGCCGCACCAGGGATTCCCGTAGACGACGGGCGAGCCGCCCGAAAGCCCGATCAGGTTCAGGTCCCCGTTCAGGACGGGGGTCTCATAGAGGCGGTTCCATATGGCGGCATGGGTGGATTTCCCCGTGCCGGAGGGCCCGGAGAACAGCCAGGCCTTCCCCTCGTATAGAATAGAGGCGGAATGGAGCGCGAAAACCCCCATTTGCTGCGCCCGGATCAGGAACGCGAAGCGGATGGCGTGGAAGAGCTTTTCCGGAAGATCCGGCGCGAAGGGCTTAGGGCAGTAGAACGCGGCCCGCCGGCCGTCCGGGGATACGTGCGCCTCCGTTACCCCGTACCCTTCCGGGTAGAGGAAGAGGAAGGCGTCCTTTCCCCGGCAGATGGCCAGCTCGTTTGTGCGGATTAGCATTTCCCCCACCGGATGGGAGACGGGGCGGGAGGGGATGGCGAAAAGCGCTATGTCCGGCTCCCCGCGCCCGCATGGGAAGCGGGAAAATGACGGCCAGAGCAGCTCCTCCGGGCCGGAGTAGGAGATCGTCACCGGACCTATGCGGAAGCGGGGGTTCCCTGGCTCCGGATCCTCCCGGCGCGTGACGATGCCGGCCGTCTCTAGCTGGAACAGGAACAGGCGCACGTCCTCCTCTAGGACGGCGGCGTCGGCCTCCCCGGCACCGTAATGGGACATGAGGACGGAGGGCAGCTCCGCCTCGCCCGCGCCTTCCTGCAGGGCGCGGAACAGCGCCGCGCCCGCCTCGTTCAGGCGGATGCTGCGCTTGAAATCCGCGATGTTCTGCCCATAAGGCAGGATGTAGGGGATGCCCGCAAGCTCGTGCAGCAGGTATCCGTCGTTGAGATGCAGCATGGCGACGCTCCTTTCTGTCAACCGGACCGGAATCTTGCGGATCCGGGCGGGAAACCGCGTATCATTTGGCGATAAACTACGATTCATTATAGCATTTTCAAGGAAACAATGCTATAATAAAGAGAGTTTGGCTTGTTTCCAAGTTGATTTTAGGATAGCGGGCTTTGTTTCGCGCGGCAGCGCCTTTCCCATGCGCGCGGACACCTCGCCCGCGGCCGGGAAATATGGATATTGAGCAATTATTGCGGGATGGGAAGACAATTCAGACAGGGATAAACGGGTACAGCATGTATCCCTTGCTCGTGCCGGGGCGGGACCGCGCGGTGATCGCGCCGCTTGGGCGGGAGCCCGTGCGCGGGGATGTGGTGCTGTACCGCCGGGAGGGCGGCATCTTGGTGTTGCACCGGGTCTGGAAGGTGCGGGACGGCGGGGTTTACCTGGTAGGGGATAACCAGACGGAGATCGAAGGGCCGCTGCCGCTCCGGCAGATGCGCGGCAGGATGGTGGCTTTCGTGCGG
>CAZOLD010000186.1:0-3419 GCA_964580595.1 uncultured Eubacterium sp. | reverse complement strand
GCGCTTTCCGGCCTTCCCGCGCCGCCGCGCCCTACCCTTGCGCGGCCTGCACCGTGACTTCGGACTCCATGTCGAAATACCCCACGGTATTTTTCTTGGAGACGACCGCGATGCTGCACACATCATACAGCCGGTGGTGTACCTGGAATTCCTCTCTCTCGTATCCCGTGCACCCGAAAGAAATCAGGTACTCCCCGCCCTGCAACGACATCTTCTGGGTGAAGCTCGCCACCTGCACGTCCCCGGCCTCGCGCGGGCCCGCCGGCGCGTTCTCTAACATCGTGTTCGTCCCGGTGATCTCAATCCCCAGCCGGTTTTTCAGCGTGAACGCGAAAATCGGCTCCTCGACCGCCTCCCGGAACCGCACCTTCATCTTTATCGTGAACGAATCGCCTTTCTCAATGACATTCGTGATTTTCCCCGTCTTGTCCATGATCGCGAAATCTATGATTTCCGCCTTCTTGTCGCCGTATTCCAGCGTCTCCGGGTTGACGGGCAGCGCGTCGCGCCAGCCTGCCCCGTCATGCCCCTGCTGCCACAGGGAAGTGTTCCGCCTGCGCTGCTCCTCCTCCTGCTCCACCAGCGACATCTTGAAGCGGTCCACCGCCTCCTTGGGCGGCCCGTCCATCACCATCGTCCCTCGGTTTAACAAGATGGCGCGGTCGCAGTATTTCGTGATGCTGCCTAGGTCGTGGCTCACGAACAGGATGGTCTTCCCCATCTCCTTGAATTCCTCGAATTTCCGGTAGCATTTTGCCTGGAAAAACACATCGCCCACGGAAAGCGCCTCGTCCACGATCAGGATCTCCGGATCGATATTGATCGCCACCGCGAAGGCGAGCCGGACGAACATCCCGCTGGAATAAGTCTTGACCGGCTGGTCCACGAACTCGCCGATATCGGCGAAATCCAGGATATCGCCCATCCTTGCGTCGACTTCCTCCCTGGAAAATCCCATCATCGTGCCCTGGAGGTAGACGTTCTCCCTTCCCGTATACTCGCCGTTGAATCCCGCGCCAAGCTCTAAGAGCGCGGAAATCCTGCCGTCTACCCGCACCTCCCCGGAAGTCTGTCGCACGACGCCCGTGATGACCTTAAGGAGCGTGGACTTCCCGGATCCGTTCGTCCCGATGATGCCCACCGTCTCGCCCTTCCTCACGTCCAGGGAAACGCCGTCCAGCGCCAGATGCTCCCGGCAGCCCTTCCGGCCCGGCAGCCCCAGCGCGTCCTTTAAGCGCGCCGCGGGCGAATCATATAATTTGTATCGTTTGGTGACGTTCGCCACCTGAATCGCGAATTGCTCCATTCCATCCCCCGCCGCCGTGCGCCATCCTGTCTTGCCAGGCAGCCCGCGCCGCCATCCTGCCCTTCCGCGCTACCCGTAAGCGCCGCCTCTTGCCCTGCCGCGTTGCCCGCGTGCGCCAGCTGTTGCCTTGCCGCGTTGCCCGTATGCGCCAGCTGTTGCCTTGCCGCGTTGCCCGCGTGCGCCGCCTGTTGCCCTGCCGTGCCGCCCGCGCAGGCTCCTGTCTCAAAGGACGTCCGCGAAATGCGGCTTCAGCTTCTTGAACACCGACGCCCCGATTAAGCAGGCCGCCGCCGTGAACGCCCAGAAATACAGCGTCATGCCCGGATGCTCCCAGAACCAAACCTTGTCGATGAACGCTTCCCGGTATCCCATCACGACATAATAAAGCGGGTTCAGCTTCAGGATCACGAGCACGGCCGCCGGGATTTTCCCCGCCATGTCATTGATGTTCCACATGATGGGCGTCGCCCAGATGCCCACCTGCAGCGCGATATTCACGATCTGCCGGACATCGGGAAACAGCACGGACACCGCGCTCGTGAGATATGTGATGCCAAGCGAGAGGATCAGCGCGCCCAGGCTGTAATACGCCGCCTGCAGCATGTAGAGGTTCGGCGGGTACCCGAAGGCCCAGAACAAAATCACCGCGAACGCGACCAGGAACACATGCACGAATATCGAGGAAAACACCTTCACGACGGGAAGCACGTCAATCTGGAACACGACTTTCTTCACGAGGTAGCTGTATTCCGCCAGCGCCGACGTGCCCGCGCTCACGCAGTCCGAGAAGAAAAACCATGGCACGATGCCCGCCACCAGCCACAGCACGTAGGGGAGCGGCAGCCCGCCCCGGATAGACGCCCTAGCGCCGAGCGCCAGGTCAAACACGAACCAATAAATGAGCACCGTGACCGTCGGCTGCACGAACGCCCACACGACCCCTAAGTACGATCCGGCAAACTTTGTCCTAAAATCATTCTTGGCCAGGGCGCGGATGAGCGCGCGGTTTTCTATTATCTCTGCGGCGATGCTTTTCGATGTCCCGTTCATAGGCTATCCCTTAGTTCGGCTCCTAATCGATCTTCTCCCACTTCGCGTAAAGCGTGAGGTTTTTCTTCACCTTGGCATGGAAATTCCATCTTTTCCTGCATTTCTTGTCTTTGCACCATGCCACGAAACGGTAGCCGGGACGCTTCGGGTTCCCCGGCCGCTTCACGGACGTGTTCGCGTGCACCTTCTTAGCGGAGACCTTCCTGCCGCCCATGGCGTTGAACTTTACGGTGTATATCTTCCCGTAAACCTTCGCCGTCCTCAGCTTGCTGTCCCGTTTCCCGCCGCGCAGGGCGACCGCCTTTAGCGTCACGTTCGACTTCACCAAAAACGGCTTCCGGTAACGGATGCTCCTGCTGTATGACTCCCCCGGCTTCTTCCCGTCTAACGTGTAATAGATCACGGCGTCCGGCGTCGAGGAGCGCAGGGTGATCCGGATCCCTGATGACGTCATCTTGCGCCGGACCGACGGGCGGGCCACCTGACCCGACGGGGACGCGCATTTCCCTACGTTAGAATCCGTCGACCCGGAATCCTTCGTGCAGCGGGGCAGCAGGCCCCGGTAGAAATATTCCGGCTCGTGCACCCCGCCTAAGTCTAACTCCCGCAATTTCGCGTCGCTTCGCCCGAAGCAGCGGTAAATCACGTCCCCAAGCCCCGTGTATTGGCCATCCGTGTCGTCCCAGGTGCAGTCCACGTTGTACCAGGAATACTGCAGGCGGACGATGTTCCACGCGTGCCTCGTGCTCGTCACGCTGACCGTGTCGACGCCCGCGCCGTTCATGAGCAGCGTAAACGCCTTCGTGTACCCGGCGCAAATCGAATATCCCTCGCAAAACACGCTGTACGCACTCTGGTGGTAAATGCTGTTGCCCATCACGGTATCGTAATTATAGTCATATTTCGTGGAGCGGATAATGAGGTCATGCGCGATCCGCGCCTTTTCCGCGTCGCCCTTCCCCGCCTTGACCTTCGCCTCCATCGCGTTGACCTTCGAGCGGAACGCCGCCGTCGCCTTCTTCCTCGCGCCGCCGTCCGCGAATCCCGGATATACCACCATGAA
>CAZOLD010000185.1:0-3469 GCA_964580595.1 uncultured Eubacterium sp. | reverse complement strand
GGCGTCAGGAGGCTCACGATCACGATGGCCGCGGACGCCACGAGGAACGCCGGGAGCAGCTCATACACATCCCACGCGCCGCCAATCGGGCGCACCAGGTATTTCCAAATAAACACCATCGCGCCGCCGGACACCATGCCAGCCAAGGCGCCATAGCGGTTCGTCCTCCTCCAGAACAGCGAGAAAAGCATCAGCGGGCCGAACGCGCCGCCAAATCCCGCCCAGGCGAAGGACACGATCCCGAACACGGAGCTGTCCGGATCCCTCGCGATGAACGCCGCGATGAGCGCGATCGCGATAACCGTAAGCCTCGCGGTAACCATCATCCCTTTCTCGGAAACCTTCAGCTTCAAGACGTCTTTCAAGATGTTCTGCGAAATGCTAGAGGACGCCGCCAGCAGCTGGGAATCCGCCGTCGACATCGTGCAGGCGAGGATTCCCGCCAGGACAATCCCAGCGACGATGATCGCGAATACGCCATTCTCACTCATGACCTGCGCGATCTTGATCACCAGCGTCTCGGAATCCGTACCGCTCAAAACCGCGATTGTCCCGTTCTTAGAAACGCTGTAGCCGACAATGCCGATGAAAATCGCGACTGCCATGGAAATCACGACCCAGACCGTCGCGACGCGCCGGGAAAGCTTGAGCTTCCGCTCATCCTCGATCGCCATGAAGCGCAGCAGGATGTGCGGCATTCCGAAATAGCCCAGCCCCCACGCGAACGTGGAAACGATACTGATGAAGCCGTACGGGCTAGAGGAGCCGGACACGGGGTCATGCGTGCTCGTCATGGACAAATAACCCGGCAGCTGGGACGCGTTCTGGATCACGGCGTCAAGCCCCCCTGCCGCGCTCACGCCAAAGCAGACGACGAAAATCAAGGCCAGGGACATCACGATGCTCTGGATGAAGTCCGTCGTGCTCGCGGCCAGGAAGCCGCCCAGCGCCGTATAACCCACGATAATGACCGCGCTGATCAGCATGGCGGAGACATAGTCGATCCCGAACAGGCTGGAAAACAATTTCCCGCATGCCGCGAACCCGGACGCCGTATACGGGATAAAGAAAATGACAATGACCAGCGCGGAAATGCCCAGCAGCAGGTGGCTCTTGTCCCGGTACCGGTTGGAGAAGAAATCCGGGATGGTAATGGCGTTCCCCGCGGCGACCGAATAGCGCCTCAGCCGCTTCGCCACGATCAGCCAGTTAAAATACGTGCCGACGGCAAGCCCTATCGCGGTCCAGCCCGCGTCCGCGGTGCCCGTTAAGTACGCCAGCCCAGGCAACCCCATGAGCAGCCAGCTGCTCATGTCTGACGCCTCCGCGCTCATGGCCGTCACGAGAGGGCCCAGTTTCCGCCCTCCCAGGTAAAAATCATTCACGTCGTTGTTCTTTTTGGAAAACCACACGCCAACGCCCACCATGACGGCAATGTAGGCAATGATGACGAGAAGCATCCCAAGCGTCGTTCCGGACATGATCTTAATTCCTCCTTCTTAAATTCCTCCCTCTTAAGTTCCTCCCCCGCGGCAAAACGCGCCCACCGGCAAAATGCCTTCCGGGCCCCACGGCGGCAATTCAAGCCGCCGCCACGGCGTCAGAATATATCTTGCCAACCATCGCGTTTATTTCCTTATGCAGCCTCTCGGCCATTTGCTCATCCTCACCATTGATAATCGCATCCATGACCTTGCCTACTTTCTGGATTATCAAGTCCAATATCTCTTCGTCCGGCTCGATATACGGCAGCCGTTTCACGTAATTGGCAGAATTATTCGCTGTCGGGTTTATGGCATGGATCAAGTCGTTTACGGCATCTGAATTCATCAAGGCAAGAATATACGGCAATTTCTTTTCATCTTTCGGGAATATCCCCACAATAGATTGGTCAAATACGCGATCCCTCATGATAAACGCGCGTATCGCGCTTGACTTAACCATCGGTATCCCCACGCCCGGCTTAAAATAGAATGACGAATTTTGAAAACGAGCCCGCTTATCCTTGTTATATTCCTTAATCGTTTCCTCATCCCACCTTACAAACCATTCGTCATCTTCCCTGACATACCTGCGCCTAGACGAGCTTTTGATGTAAGGGATATACCCCTCGCTAACGCCATGTATCCCTTGCAGCGAAGCACAATCATATATCTGTGATTCCTCCACTATGCGATAACCTTTTGCCCCTTTCACTTCACTGTTGAGTGCTTTGATAAAACGATGGTTATCCCCCGTATACAACCCAGTAACGATATCAGCAACATCGCCTAACAACACGGATTTTTTTGATAAGAGCCGAGCCGATTCCTTTTCCGCAATCACGAACCTGTGCTTATCGTTCCCGAGGATATCTTTTTGCTTCAAAAAGAATGTCCTCAAGTGCTCCGGAAGCTTTATGTCAGAAAACAAATACTCAAATTCAGCAGGGGATTGGAACCCCTTTATTATCCTTACTGTATTTTCCCGCGCTTCCGGCAATCCGCAGCGTTCCAGCGTGATGATAGAGAGGTTCGAATAGCCAAAACTAACGCCCGGGAAGAACTTCGATGGGAAAATAAGTATCTCGTCAATTTTGGCACACGTCAGCAAGGCTTCCCTCAATCGCGAATGCATATTCAAGAAAAGGTATGTGTCTGGAATAATAAAAGACAGCCTTCCGTGCATTTTCAGGACGGACAAGCATCTGAGCAAAAAAAGGGAATATGTTTCCTTCACATATTGTCCTGGATACTTTTTCTTTAACGCGTCGCGTTTCCCGTAATCCTGCCATGCCCCATACGGCGGATTCCCGATTATTTTTGTGTAATGCCCGCCTTCCGGGCGATGGAGTTCCAATTGGCCGTCGGGAAGCGTATCCGCCTGCTTCAGGCATGGCAATGGGGCACGGTAAGAATCAAGCTGCTCATCAAGCAATGTGTCCGTTTCCCTAACAAGGACATCCGGGACATCCTTATACTTTTCTTTGAGCATCGAAACAGCTTCCTCGCTAATGTCAAGGGCGTCAATATGAATTTTTTGCCCCGTTCCCAAAACACCGTCAATGAAAGCGCCCTCACCCGCGGACGGCTCAAGAATAACATCATTTTCGCTAATCCCGAGACGTCTTACCATGTATGAAGTTATTTCATCCGAATTGGTATAATAGGAACAAAGCATATCTTTCATGGCACATCTGCCTTCCTTGTTTTCGTTTTCCGCTCAATTCAACACTCGGGGAAAACATATCACCATACCATCACCATGTCAAGTATTTTATCAAGCCGTTTGATTGCAAATGCTTCCGAAACTCATCGCTGATGTCGTTTACCCAGTCGACATTTTCATCAAGCCAATTTCTCAAATCAAATCCGGTAAACTCTTTCATAGCCGCATATCCTTCATCCGCGCAATAAACATCCCAATATGGGGAATTTTTGATCGTTGAGAGGTAGTGATTGTTCTCATCCTCGTTTTGGCGGACAAACAG
>CAZOLD010000184.1:0-3512 GCA_964580595.1 uncultured Eubacterium sp. | reverse complement strand
CTGAATGAAACGGTCGTAAACGGCAGGATCAGCAAGATCGCGCAACCGGAAAGCGATGAGCTATTGCTGACCGTGAAGGGGCCGAAAGGGCAGGTGCGGCTCGTGCTGTCCGCGAACGCCTCCCTCCCGCTGGCATACGTCACGGCAAGGAACAAGCCAAGCCCCGCGGCGGCCCCGAATTTCTGCATGCTCCTGCGCAAGCATATCGCGAATGGGAGGATCGTGCGCATTTCACAGCCTAGGATGGAGCGCGTCATCCATTTTGAGATTGAGCACTTAGACGATCTCGGCGATCCCTGCAAAAAGCTGCTCATCGTGGAAATCATGGGCAAGCACAGCAACATCATCTTCTGCAGGGAAGACGGCACGATCATCGACAGCATCAAGCATGTTTCCGCCCAGGTCAGCTCCGTCAGGGAAGTCCTGCCGGGGCGGCCCTATTTCATCCCGGACGCCCTGCAGAAAGCGAACCCCCTAGAAGCCTCCGAGAAATCTTTCTATGAGGCGATCTGCTCCAAGCCGGCCTCCGTGCAGAAGGCCATTTATTCCTCATATACCGGCATCAGCCCCATGATCGCCTCCGAAATTTGCTTCCGCGCTTCCGTGGACGGCGACCGCCCGGCGGAGGCCTTGTCCGAGGGGGAGAAGCTGCACTTATCCCATCAGTTTTCCCTTCTGATGGACGACGTGAGGGAAGGGAATTTTTCCCCGAATATCGTCTCGTCGGGAAAGGAGCCGATTGAATTCTCCTCCGTCCCCCTTACGCAATACGCGGATCTCGCCGTCACGGAATATGAGTCCATCTCAAACGTCTTAGAGACATTCTATGCCTCAAAGGACGCCTATTCCAGGATTCGGCAAAAGTCCGCTGACTTGCGCAAAATCGTGACGACTCTCACGGAACGGAGCCGCAAGAAATATGAGCTCCAGGAAAAGCAACTGGAAGACACGAAAAAGCGGGAGAAATATAAGCTTTACGGCGAGCTCCTCCACACCTACGGCTACGGGGTCGAGGAGGGCGCGGACAAGCTGGAAGCCTTGAATTACTATACCAACGAGATGGTCACCATCCCCCTGGACCCCCAGCTGACGGCTCAGGAAAACGCGAAAAGGTATTTCAGCCGCTATGGCAAGCAAAAACGCGCCTACGAGGCGCTAAGCGCGCTGACGGAAGAGACAAAGGAGGAGCTTTCGCACTTAGAATCCATCGCGGCCTCCTTAGACATTGCCGTCTCGGAAGGCGATTTGTCCCAAATCAAGGAAGAGCTGATCCAGTCGGGCTACCTCAAGGGCCGCCGCTCCGCGAAGAAAACGCCCTCTAAGAGCAGGCCCCTGCACTATGTTTCCTCGGATGGCTACCATATGTACGTGGGGAAGAACAATTTCCAGAATGACGAGATTACGTTCAAGATGGCCTCAGGGAACGACTGGTGGTTCCATGCGAAGGGCATCCCGGGATCGCACGTCATCGTCAAGTCAAACGGCGATGAGCTCCCGGACCGTGTCTTCGAGGAAGCGGGAAGCCTTGCGGCCTATTATTCAAAAGGCCGCGGGAATGAAAAAGTCGAAATCGATTACCTGGAGAAGAAGAACGTGAAAAAGCCAAATGGGAGCAAGCCCGGCTTTGTCATCTACTACACGAATTATTCCCTGGTCGCGTCTCCGGACATTTCCGCGCTCACGCCCGTTCCGGAATAATTGCCGCTAAGATAGCTTGCCAGCCGCTCCCGGAGCAGCCGGTGCTCTGGAAGCCCCAAGGCGGCATCTTCCGAAAGGATCCGGCTCGCCTCCCCGGACGCCTGCCTTAGCAGGCCGGAATCTCTGTAAATATCCCCCAAGCGGAATTCCGGCGAGCCGCTTTGACGTATCCCAAAGAAATCGCCCGGCCCGCGCAGGCGCAAGTCCTCGGACGCCAGGAAGAACCCGTCGTTCGACTTTAACAGCACGTCAAGGCGTTCCTTCGCCTTTTCCCCATCAGACGTATTGACCATGATGCAATAGGATTGCGCGTCCCCCCGGCCCACGCGCCCCCTTAGCTGGTGGAGCTGCGCTAGGCCGAAGCGCTGCGCGTCCTCAATCATCATCACCGTGGCGTTCGGCACGTTAATCCCCACTTCAATGACCGTCGTGGATACCAGCGCCTGGATTTTCCCCGCGGCAAATTCCTCCATGATGAGGTTTTTCCGGGCGGGCCTCATTTTCCCATGGAGGCATTCCACCGTGGTGCCGGAGGGCATGGCGCCTGAGAGCCGCTTCGCGTAATCCGTGACATTTTCCGCTTCTAACCCCTCGCTCTCCTCCACCAACGGGCAGATGACGTAGGCTTGGCGCCCCGCGGCAAGTTCCCGCTTGATTAGGCCATAAGCCTTGTTGCGGGATTCTTTTCCCACGACACAGCTCTTGATGGGAAGCCTTCGCCGCGGCGTCTCGTCCACGACGGATATGTCGAAATTTCCGTACAGGATCATCGCGAGCGACCGCGGTATCGGCGTCGCGCTCATCACCAGCACGTGCGGCATTTCCCCTTTCAGGAACAAGGCCTCTCTCTGCCTCACGCCGAACCTGTGCTGCTCATCCGTCACGACCAGGGCCAGGCTTCCATAGGCCGGCCTCTCCTGGATCAGCGCGTGCGTGCCAATCACCATCGCGTTAGGGAAAAGCTGCAGCCTCTCATACGCCCTCCGTTTTTCCTTCTCCGTCAAGGCCCCCGTCAGCAGGACAATGGGGATCTCCAGCCCGTTCTCCTCACAGAGCGACATGAAAGTCTGGTAATGCTGGCGCGCGAGGACTTCCGTAGGCGCCATTAAGGCGGATTGGTACCCGGCCTGCGAGACATCTAGCATCGCGAGGAAAGCCAGGATGGTCTTTCCCGAGCCCACGTCGCCCTGCACTAGGCGGCGCATCACTCCCTTCCCACGCAAATCCCGCCGAATTTCCATCAGGACCCGCTTCTGCGCGCCGGTCAGCTCATAGGGAAGGCTTTCGGCTACCCGATCCGCCCAAAGAGGGGATCCCGTCCCTCCCGCGCCCCCCTCTTTCCCGGCCTCGGACGCTTCCGTCCCTTCTTGCGTCTCAAGCGGCGGGAAGAGGAAATGGTTTTCCATCTCTTCTGCCTGCCCCTTTTGCGCCCCCGCGGCTAAGAGGAATAAGAAAAATTCATCGAAAACCAAGCGCTCCCTCGCCTGCCCCAGCTCTTCCTCACCCGCCGGGAAATGGATGTTCCATATCGCGTCGGAAAGCCCCGCCAAGTGGCATCGCGCCTTGATATCCTCCGGAAGGTAATCCGCCAGGGGCAGCAAAGACTCAAGCGCCTTCCTCACCGTGCCGGAAACCTTGTTCCTGCTAAGCCCCGAGGTCAGAGCGTAGCAAGGCCACAAAGACGCCCGCATCTCCTCGTATTTTTCCGGCTGGAAAATCTGCGGCTGCTCCATGTGGCAGCAATTTCCCCTCCACCCGGCCTTCCCCAGGAAAACAAACCACGATCCGGGCTTCAGGGAGCTCTTTAGATATGG
>CAZOLD010000183.1:0-3552 GCA_964580595.1 uncultured Eubacterium sp. | reverse complement strand
ACCCTTGATGTTCGTGTCCACATAGGAATCCGGCGAATGGTAGCTGAACGGGATCGCGATCAGCGCGGCCAAGTGGAACACCATGTCGACCCCCTCCATCGCTTCCCGCACGCCGTTCGGATCCCGGATGTCCCCGGTGAAAACCTCGATCGCGTCCTTCTTCTCCGCGGGGAACGTATCCAGCCAGCCCCAGTTATTAAAGGAATTGTAGTATACGAATGCCCTTACGTCATAGCCCGCTTCTAGCAGGCTCTCTGTCAGATGGCTCCCTATGAAGCCGTCCGCGCCCGTCACCAGTACTTTTTTCACGCTTTCGCCCTCCTTATCCCCGGCGGGAAATGCCAATCCTCACGTCTCTGATTTTAAATTCAGCTTTTTCTCCATGCGCCTCATCTCCTCGAATTCGCCCATGTCAAGGAAGGAATCCTCGCTGATGGGGTACATCCCGACTTTCCTGCCTTGCGATAGCAGCCTGTCCGCAAGGTCCGTCATGTGGAAAAACGTGTCCTTCGGGATTTCCCCGATAATGCCGGGGTTAAGGACATACATCCCCGTGTTCACGAAATAGGACAGCTTCGGCTTCTCCTCCATGGAATCAATCCTGCCGTTCTCGCTCGAGTGTATGACGCCGTATGGCACGATGATATTTTTCAGGGCGGTGACGATCGTCAGCTCGTTTTGCATCTCCAAATGGTGCTTGTAAATATCCGCGTAATTCGCGTGGACCAGGATATCGCAGTTCGTCACGAAAAACGGCGCGTCTAACGCGTCGCGAATCATGGGGAGGCTCCCCGCCGTCCCTAACGGCTTCTCCTCCTCCACGTAAGTAATCTGATAGTCCGCCGCCACCTCGGCAAAATAAGACTTTATCATGCTTTTCCGGTAGTTGACCGTCGCGTAGAACGTCCTCGCGCCGTAAGCCCTGAACGCGTCGATGATCCGCTCCATGATCGGGATGTCCTTGATCGGGATCAGCGGCTTGGGCAGGATTTTCGTATAGGGGTACAGCCGCGTGCCTTTCCCGCCCGCCATGATGACGATGGGGATGGATCCCAGGGCGTCCTTGTCCTTCACGCCCTTCTCCCGCTCCGAATCCTCCTTGAAAACGATGTCCAAAACCCGGTTTTCCGGCGTCACGACAGGCAGCGCGGTGATGGCCTGCCTGCGCATGATCTCCGATGCCGCCTGGCGCTCCTTCTCATAGATGACCCGCGGGGTCTTGTTCATGAGCTTCCAAATGGGGTCCTCCAGGCTTCCCGTCTTGATCAGCCACCGGCGGATATCGCCGTCCGTGACGACGCCAGCCAGCTTCTCCTCCCCGTCCATGGCGAACAAAATCCCCTTGGCATTCAAGTCTATCTTCTGCATGGCCTCCACGACGGTGGCCGTCTGCGCGATCAAGAACGCGTTGAGATGCTCGATTTCCATCACTCTGCCCTCCCGAAAAAGAATTCCGCCATCGCGAAATCCGTCTCGTCGTCAATATCCACGGAATGGCGCTTGTCCATGACGTAAGCGTATGATCGCTCCCCATACAAGCTCCCGTGCGCCGCAAGCGTTTTCGCGCTCACGATATAAATGGCGCCGTTCAGCCGGTAATAAGCGCCCAGCTGCTGCCTTGGCGCGTCAGCCGTTTCCCGCAAAAACCCCTTCATGCAACCGTCCGCCGGGAGTAGGCCGCACCACAGGGGGGAATGCTCCGCCTCGCATACGCTGATGACGGATTCCGCCTGCTTTTCCAAAAACAGCGCGAAGGCGTCCGCGACGTCCTTTGCCGTGCGCAGCGGGGAAGTCGGCTGGAGGACAGTCACGGCGTCGAAAGCCTGGCCCCGCTTCCCATACTCTTCTAGCACGAAGCGGACCGCGTCCCATGTCGTGGACGTGTCCGCGGAAAGCTCCTCGCTACGCAAAAACGGGACGTCCGCGCCATATTCCCTCGCGACGCGCGCGTATTCCCCGCTGTCCGTGGAGACATGGGCCAGGGCGCAGGCCCCGGAGCGCAAGGCCGCCTCGATGGAATATGCCATCAGGGGCTTGCCGTTCAACACCCGTATGTTTTTGTCCTTCAGACCCTTAGAGCCGCTCCTCGCGGGTATCACCGCCAAATTCCTCATCCTGCCACCCCTCTGACGTCAATGTCATAAAACTTCTTTTTGAGATGAATCCTACCGGAACGCAGCTCCCCGCGGAGGATATCCATGATCGCGTCCGCGGTGCCGGGCTTTTCATAAGGGTTGCGTGCCTTCCGGCAGGTTTCCCGGAATTCGTCGGACAGAGCGGCGGCTATGGCCGTTTGGATCTCTTCCCTGGAATAGCCACAGTCAATGACGCATGCGGAGCGGACGCGCCCCTTCTGCCGGTCGCCGATATTGACTACGGGCTTCCCGAAGGACGGTGCTTCTATGATGCCGCTGGACGAATTCCCGACCACGAGGCTGCAGCAGGAAAGCGCGCTTAAGTACCGCTTCTGCCCTAGCGAGGCGACCGCACAGGTCTTGTCCGCCCTCGCCTCCGCATATTGGTCAATCAAGGCGTTGATCGCCCTGCCCTCCGCGTCCGCGTTTGCCTTCGTGAACAGCAGCCGGAGGCCCGTCCGGTCCAGGGCGGCCAGCAGATTCTCGAACTGCTCCCTCGCCGTGCCTTCCTCTAAGGTCACCGGATGATAGGTCACGACCGCGAAACGCTCGCCAAGGCAAAACCCGAGGCTCTCTTCTAACTGCCCCTGCGTCATGCGCTCCACGTTCTTGCTGTTCTCGACGCCCAGGGCGCCTACCCAGAAAACGCGATCCGGCTCTTCCCCCAGCTGTATGACGCGCCGCCGGTACTCCTCCGTGCTGGTGAAATGCAGCGTCGCCATCTTCGTGATGGAATGCCGGATGCAATCATCCATCGCTCCCTCTGTCAGCTCCCCGCCATGCAAATGCGCGATCGGGAGGCGGTGCGCCATTGCCGCGGCAGCCGCCGCGAGCGCCTCGTACCTGTCCCCGAGGAGAAGGAGGAGATCCAGATCCCTCCTGGCAAACACGCCAGAAAAGCCAATCATCCCTAGCGCCATGGACTTGCAAATCCCGTCCGGAGTATCCGAGCTTAAGAGGATTTCCACCTTCTCGTCCATCGCGAATCCATCCTCCTCGATTTCGCGGTAGGTCAGCCCGAATTCCGGCGATAAATGCGCACCGGTCACTATCGTGCACAGCTCCAATTCCGGATCTGCCTTGATCCGCTCCATCAAGGGGCGAAGAAGACCGTATTCCGCCCTCGTGCCCGTGACGACACCGATTCTTTTCATTTACCTCTCCTTCCCATCCTAGCAGGCAGCGCATGGCTCCCATCATTATACTTTGAAAGCCGGTCGCAATGGGTATGTGGATGGGGTGCTTGCAGTTGGGCCCGCATGGACATTAGCGACGCTAACCCGTACAAGGGCGATAGCCCGGATTGCGAATCCGTGGGCTTTCATTCCTGGTGGCGCCCCGCTTGCGGGGCATGGGGGTTTGCTCTGAAAGCCCAGTCGCAATGGGCATGCGGATGGACTGCTTGCAGTCTAATCCG
>CAZOLD010000182.1:1479-3563 GCA_964580595.1 uncultured Eubacterium sp. | reverse complement strand
GCGGGAGCTGCATCGCAGCGGAGCAATCCGTGGGCTTTCATCCAAGGCGGAGCCCGGCATGCGGGTTTAGCGGAAAATAAATTTTTGGGAGATGGGGAACATGGCAGGGAACGGACCGGTGAAAGCCGCGGTCGCGAGCAGCGACGGGACACGGCTGGATCTTCATTTCGGAGAGATTGAGGAAGTTTACGTATACGCGCTTGGCGAAGACGGCGAGGTCACGCCGGAGGGGAAACGCGCTTTTCCGGACGCGGATTCCTTTGACGCCCCGGCGGGCGGGTGCCACGCGAAAAACGAGGAGTTCATCAAAGCGGTGCGCGGCGTCCTATGGGACTGTCAGTACCTCCTGGTAAGGAGGATTGGCGACATACCGTCCAGGCTGCTTTTGCGTTACGGTATCGAGGTATTGGAGCAAGAGGGCGAGATCCTTAAGCTCCTCCCGACCCTTGCTAAGTACGCGTACCGGGGCGGCGCGCGTCCGGGGGACGCGGCGGATGGAGGCCTAGCGCGGGAGCCGCGCCTTGGGGGATGCGGGAAATGAACTGATGCCCCGGCGCCGCGGAAATAGCGCAGGGAAGCAGAATGGAAAAGAATGGAAATGGAATGGGAAATAGAATGGAAACAGCATTAGGAATCGGATGGAAAATAGAATGGAGTGGGACGAGATGAAGAGGAATATGGGAAAATACGCAAGGCAGCTGTCGGCGCTGCTGCTTGCCGGGAGCTTGGTTTTTGCCCTCGCGGGATGCGGGGGATCCGGCACGGATGAGGGGAATACGGGAAACACGGCGGAAACGGATTCCGCCGAGGGCGGCACGGAAGAGGCCGCGGGTAGCACGGAAGAGTCCACGGAAGGCACGGAAGAGTCCACGGAAGGCACGGATGAAGCCGCGGGGACGGATTCCGGCGAGGGATCGGACGGCGGGACGGTCATCCAGGTGGTGGCGCCCCCGAACGGCTTTCCCCTGGCTTACACTGACGAGGACGGGAACCGGACCGGGTATGAGATCGAGATCATGAGGAAAGTGGACGAGCTCATCCCCGATTATTCGTTTGAATTCGTGGAGGCGGAGCAGGACGCGGCGTTCACCGGCCTTTCGACGGGGAAGTACCAGATTGCCATCACGAATTCCTTCTACACCGAGGAGCGGGCCGAGAATTACAATATCCCGGAAAACCCGATTGGCGTGTCCCCGTGCGGCTTAGTCGTGCTGAAAGAAGACGCGGAAGTCACGACGCTTGACCAGGCGTCCGAGAGGAAGATGAGCCCCGCGCCCGTGATGCCGGGCGACGGGCTGGCCTACCAGCTGGAGCTCTACCTAAAGGATCATCCCGACGCGGGCTTCGAGCTCACGTACTCCAATGACCCGAACGCCTTCGTGGACGGGCTCACTTTCGTGGCTGAGGGAAGGTATGATTTCGCGTTCTTCCCGGGGAACTATTACGACGAGCTCGTGGTCGCGGAGGACGGGGACTTGCACAGCTTAGACGAGGTGCTCTCCTTCAAGAGAACCGTGCCGGTTGACACGTACCCGATTATCGCGAAGGGCGAGGACGACCTGACGCAGAAAGTCAGCGACGCCCTGAAGACCCTGAAGGACGACGGGACAATGGAGAAGCTCTCCGAGGAATTCTATGGGTTCAATGTGTTTGACCCGACGGAATGAGGCGGTTTCATGAGGCAGATCGAGGTTGGGAAAATCATCTATTTTTTCACGGAGTCCCTGCCCTATCTCAGGGTGACGCTGCTCTACGTGGCGGTGTCGCTCGTGGTGGGGTTCCTCATCGGGGCGCTTATCGTGTGCATGAAGAAGAGCCGGATCAGGCTGCTTGGCGCGGTCGCGTCGCTGTATGTCACGATCATCCGCTGCACGCCCTCCATCGTGCTGCTGTTCCTGGTGTTTTACGGGCTGCCGGTGATGGTCGGGGAGGAGATGGGCGACGCCATGAACCAGCTGCCCCCGGTGTTTTTCGTGTGCGTCACGTTCTCGCTCTTTATCGGGGCGTCCTCATCCGAGGTGATCCGCTCCGCGTATGACGCGGTCCGCGCGGGGCAGCGCGAGGCGGGGCTTTCCGTGGGGATG
>CAZOLD010000182.1:0-1379 GCA_964580595.1 uncultured Eubacterium sp. | reverse complement strand
GTCTTCTTCCACATCGTGTTCCCGCAGGCGCTCAGCGTGGCGATGCCCGTCATGGGCAATATCGTCGTGGACCTGATAAAGTCCACGTCCCTCGCGTTCATGATGTCGGTGATCGAGATAACCGGAGAGGCGAAGATACTAGGCGGGGAGGTCCTCCGCTACTTCGAGGCGTACCTGTGCGTGTTCATCGTCTACATCGTGCTGATCTCCGTCGTGGAGAGGCTGTTGCGGCTCTTAGAAAAGAGGGTGTCCGTTTACAGGAGGGGGACGCACTCGGCGGCGGCTTAGGGCTAGGCGCGGCAAAATCAGCCCGGGGCGGCGGCTTAGGGCTAGGCGCGGCAAAACCAGCCCGGGGCGGCGGCTTAGGGCTAGGCGCGGCAAGACCAAACCGGGGCCGCAGCTTAGGGATGGGCGCGGCAAACCAGCCCAGGCGGCGGCTTAGGGATGGGCGCGGCAAAACAGCCCGGGGCGGCGGCGACAGAGTCGATGGATGACAGGATAGGAATAGATAGGATAGGGCAAGACAGGGCAGGATAGGAGGAAAGCGTTTTGTTAAAGGTGCAGGACGTCAGGAAGTCATTCGGGACGAACGAGGTATTGAAGGGGATCAGCTTTGACGTGGACAAGGGCGACGTGGTCGCGATCCTAGGCGCGAGCGGCTCCGGCAAGACGACGCTGCTGCGTTGCCTCGAGTTCTTCGAGAGGGCGGATTCCGGCCGCATGGAGCTAGGCGGGATCAGCGTCGACTTGCATAAGTATTCCAGGAAGGAGGCCCGCGGCATCCGGCAGAAGACCGCGTTCGTCTTCCAGAATTACAACCTGTTTGAGAATAAGACCGCGTTAGAGAACGTCTCGCTCGGCCTCTCGGCGGGGCACGGCGTCCCGAAAAAAGAGGCGCGGGAGGCGGCGGAAGCGGCGTTAGAGAAGGTCGGGCTCCTGGAGAAAGCCGATTACTACCCGTGCGAGCTTTCGGGCGGCCAGCAGCAGAGAATCGGGATCGCGAGGGCGGTCGCCGTGGGGCCGGACGTGATTTTCTTTGACGAGCCAACCTCCGCCTTGGATCCGGAGCTGGTGGGGGAGGTCCTTAGCACGATAAAGGCGCTCGCGAAGGAGGGCACCACGATGGTCATCATCACCCATGAGATGGCCTTCGCCAGGGACGTCTCCACGAAAGTGATCTACATGGACGGCGGCGTGATCGTCGAGCAAGGCCCGCCGGACAAAATCTTCACGACGCCCAAAGAGGAGAGAACCAGGAAATTCCTGTCGCGTTTCATGCAGGATTTCGATTACGTGATTTAGAGGGGCAAGGCCCTGGCTTAGCGCGGCTCCCCGCCGCCCGGAAAATCCGGCGATGGGGGGCCATTTTGCGCCCGCCC
>CAZOLD010000181.1:0-3568 GCA_964580595.1 uncultured Eubacterium sp. | reverse complement strand
ACGATACGTTTAGGAAGGGCAGGTGCCATACGGGATGATTTTGCTAAAAGCGAACCAGGACTTGAAGAACGTGTTCAGCCGCTTGATTAAGACGATGGGCGCCAATGTCTCCTGGACGGGGAATTTCGTGGCGCTGGACCATTTTCTGATCCTGCCGGGGAGCGTCCGCTCGCTCGTCTTTAATTTTGAGGGGCGGAAAGTGAACACGAATATCTTAGAGCTCCCGGATGATGAGGATAAGATGGAGCCCGTGGCGGACAACGAGACCTTGTCAAACGTGCTCAACATGACGCTTTACGCGTTTGGGAAATGGGGGCTCATCCATGGGCTGAAAGTCGACAAGGACTACAGTCAGCTGAGCAGCCTGTTCACGGCAATCTTAAAGGACATGCGGATCACCCCGAGCTTCCGTGACGATAATTTCCGGTTTTACAAGGACGACGTCCAGATCACGTACGAGGAGGTCGTGGCGGCGGCCATCACGGAGGGCAAGCGCAAGGCCGGGGAAATCAGGGAAGAGGGAGAGAAAGAGGAGGAAAGGGGCGGGCTTGGCCTGTGGCACAAGATGCGCTGGATCAGGGAGAGCGCCTCTTTTTCCAAGACGGAGCTGGAGGAAGGGGAGCGGGATACGAACCGCATCGGGAAAAATTTCTACCTGACCGGCTACCTCTGCCCCGGATGCAAGGGGAAGATGCATATGTGCGTCTATCCGCAGGGCCAGGAATTCCCGGTTGAGACGGAAGAGGGCAGGGTGTACCTGGCCAGGAGCTACACGTGCGAGGGCTGCTGCCTGTTCTACACGCCGAGGCCGCGAAAGCTGCTGCGGGAAGGCGACGCCTATGTCCTGCGGTTCGGGGACGACAGGGACGCCTACGAGGATTACCTGGAATTGCTAGGCCGCAAGGGGGAGCGCACGTCCAACTGCCATTTCAATGAGTATGCCGCGGATTATGGGAAAGGCAAGGCGGAGCCGTCCATAGAGGATGCCTGCGCCGGCATGGGGCAGATGGGCGAGGAGGAGCTAGAAGAGCTTGGCGACAAGCTGGAAGACGGCTTTTTCCCCTTGGAACAGGCCAAGCCCTACCGGGCCAAGGTGAGGCGGCTCTTGGCGGCAAAGCGCGGGAAATCGCGGGACAGGCGCGGCGCGGAGGATGAGCAGCGGGGCGCGGGCGCCAACGGCGAAGGCACGGGAAACGGTGGAAAATCGGGTTCGGAATCGCGGGACGGGCGCGGCGCGGAGGGCAGACGAGGCTCTGACGCCCATGGCGATGGCGCGAGAAACGGCAAATCGAGCTCGCAATCGCGGGATGGGCGCGGCGCGGAAGGCGAACGAGGCGCGGGCACCCATGGAGAAGGCGCGGGGAACGGAAAATCCGGCTCGCAAGCACGGGACGGGCGCGGCGCGGAAGGCAGACGAGACGTGGGCGCCCATGGAGAAGGCGAGGGGAACGGCAAATCCGGCTCGCAAGCACAGGACGGGCGCGGCGCGGAAGGCAGACGGGGCTCTGGCGTCCGTGGCGATGGCGCAGGGGATGGCAAATCCGGCGCGCAAGCGGGAAGCGCGCCCGGATCAAGCTATCGCGAGGGGGAAGGCAAGGCAGGCGGCGCGCACGCAAGAGCCGGGGCGTCCGGGGAGGATGGGCGCGGCGGCGAGGCACAGAAGTACCGGGCGCGCATGGACGGCCTGGGCCGCATGTCCTTGCGCCAGCTTACGGAATTGCGCAAGCAAATCAGCGCCAACGCGGGCTTGGCGGAGGACGATCGCGAGGAATTTCTCCAAAAAGTCGAGGCGGAAATAGAGGGAAAGACGGAGGAATCCGTCCGGAAAAAAGCGCGGGACGCGCAAAACAAGCCTTATCCGGCCATCGCGCGCGCCATAGAGGAGATCGAGCAGGCGGATTGCCGGGAGGAAGTCAAGCAGGAAGCGGTCGCGCCGCTTCGGAGCCTCCTGCGTCAGCGGGCGCGGGAAGAGGCGGCAAAACTGCTTGCCGGGATGCCGCAAAAGCTGAGCCGGAACCAATACAGGATTTTCAGAGAGAAGCTCAGCGACATGTTGGGGCAGCTGCGGGCCGGGGATGCCGCGGACGGGCAGTCCGAGGAGATCGGGAAGGAAATCGAGGATAAGATCCGCTCGATGGACGAGGAGGAGATGGAGCGGATTTGCCCGAACCCGATGGGCATGACGTTTGACGAGGCGGCGGAGGCCTATGAGAAAATCGAGGCAGGCGCGTTCCTGCCCGAATTGAAGACGGACACGCTGGAAATGCTGGATAAGCGCCTCACGAAACTGAAAATGGACGAGTGCGGGCTTTTAGTCGAGAAGCTGAAAGGCGAGCTGCAGGGGAAAACGAAAGACGAGAGCCGGCTGCATTTTTACGAGGTGCGCAAAGTAATGCGCGGAAATCTGGATCCGGAAGAGGCGCAAATCGTGGCGAACGCGCTCAACGGGTACGCCTCCGCCAGGGGCAGGTACGAATTCCCCATCCTCATTTGCGATTCCTCCGCAAGGAAAAACGGGAACGAGGGCTTCGTGCTGACCCCGGATTCCCTTTATTACAACAGCGCGTTCAGCAGTGAGAAAATCCCCGTCCGCTCCATCCGCAAAGTGGAGGGGAACACGGGGATTTTGAGCCGCGGCCTATACGTGATAAATGGCGGCGCGAAGACCAAGATCCCGAGCGGCCTGCCCGCGAAGGAGCTTCCCGCGGTCGCGCAGGTCCTGGACCGGTTCGTGTCCTACCTGAAGGAAAAGCCGGAGTCCAGGAGCATTTCCTACCTGGCAAAGGAGAAGCACGAGGTGAAATGCTGCTATCGCTGCGGATACGCGTACCGGGGAGGGAGCGTGTGCCCGAAATGCGGGAACCGGGACAACCGCTAGGCGCATGCTGCGCCAACGCCGGCCGCACGTCTTTTGGCTCGGCTATGTGCCGCGCGGCAAGGGCTCGGCCGGCAGGTCTGCTTCGTGCCCCGGGCGCGAGGCTTCGTGTTCTTTTGTCGGCGTGGCCGCCCCAAGCGCCGGGCGCGGCCCGTATGGCCTCGCGGCAGGAGCTCTGCCGGCGGTCGCACAGATTCAGATTCCGATGGCAGGGCTGCTTCGTGCCCCGGGCGCGCGCCTAGCGCTTGGGCTTGATCCAGTCTCTCAAGGGGTTGACTTCCTTCGCCTTGGCTAGGATCTCATCCGCGTTTCGCGCCAGGTATTCGCTAAGCTGGCTAAGCTCGTCCGCGTCGAAGCCGGAGAATTTCTCGATGGTGCCGCTAGGCACGATGCCTTCCGCGAAATCCTCTCCCCGCGTGAAGGACACGCGCACGATTTTCTTGCCGTCTTTTTGGGAAAGCAGGCCGGAATAGGTCATGCAAAGCTCTTCCGAATTTTTCATGGGAATGCCTCCGTTCTGTCCAAAGTAGTGTCAACTTTACTACCCGTTTCTAGTTCCAAGACCTTGATTTATAGGGAGATTGCAATAAAAAGAGCATTGAACATGAGGAATGCTCCAGAACAGAGGAGGCCCGGCACGGGGATGCCGTCCACGTTGTATTTCTTGCGCATCACTGACATGATGCCCTCCAC
>CAZOLD010000180.1:0-3603 GCA_964580595.1 uncultured Eubacterium sp. | reverse complement strand
GACCTATGTGATGTTTGCCATGCTTTTCCTGGAGCTGATAGGCATGGTTGAGGCGGAAACGGTGCGTGGTTTCTTAACGAGCAGGAGCTTCGCCCGGGCTTGCGTCTTGGCGAGCCTGGCTGTCTGGGCGTTTTACATGAATATCTTCGCGACGATCCATCAGGCGGACCGGCAGCGGCTCGCGCATATCCAGGAAGCCGTGGCGGAGGGGGCGACGGAGGCGGAGCTGCTTCGGCTCCCCTATGAATCTTATCTGTATGGGAGCGTCCCAATCAGCGAGATTTGGGAAGACTGCTATAAATTATTTTACGGATTGCCGGAGGACCTGGAGTTAAAGACGGTATTCTCATATAGCGAGAAGGAATGAAGCGCCGCGGAGGGCTGGATGCGATGAGCAAAAAATTATCCATTGTCGTATCGGTATACAATGAGGAGCTTTCCCTTCGTGCCTTTTATGACAGGATCCTGGAAGTCCTGCAAGGCTGCGAATGGGATTATGAGCTCCTGTTCGTGAACGACGGGAGCGTGGACGGGAGCCTGGAAATCCTGAAAGGATTCGCCAGGGCAAACCCGAAGGTTCTCGTGATAGATTTTTCCAGGAACTTCGGGCATGAGGCGGCGATGATCGCGGGAGTGGACCATGCCCGCGGGGATGGGGTCGTGTGCATGGATGCCGACTTGCAGCATCCGCCCGAGTCGATCCCCGGGATTATCGATAAGCTGGAAGAAGGGTATGACGTCGTTTCTATGATACGCACGGAAAATGCCGACGCAGGCTTTTTAAAGCGCGTGTCGTCCGCCGCGTTCTATAAGGTGATGCGGCTCATGTCGCCGATGAAGTTCGAGAGCAATTCCTCGGATTTTTTCGCGTTTTCGGACGCTGTCGCGAACGTGCTGCGCCACGAGTATCGTGAGAAGATCCGCTATCTGAGGGGGTATGTGCAAAGCGTGGGCTTCCGTAAGACCACGCTGGAGTTCCAGGCGGCAAAGAGGGAGGCGGGGGAGAGCAAGTACAGCATCCGCAAGTTACTGACCTTTTCGATCCATACGCTTTGCAGTTTTTCCGACCTGCCGTTGAAGTTGGGGCTGTATTCGGGGTTTATCGTGGCGTTGGTTGGATTCCTCCTTATGGTGTATACGATTGCGAACAAGATCCTGAACGGGGCGCCGGCGGGATATTCCACGATTATCGTCGCGCTTTGCTTCATGTTTTCCGTGGTGCTTATCGTAATCGGGATCATCGGCGAATATATCGCCATATTGTTCGAGGAGGTAAAAGGCCGGCCTATTTATATCGTGAGGGAAATTTACCAGGGGGAGGGCGCTCAGTCCCGTTCCCTGAACACGATGAACCGCTGCCCGAAATAGTTCAGCAGCACATACAGCCCCATGCCGACGAGCATGGCGATGTTTTCCTGCGTGGCAAGCGGTGCGCTTTGCAGCGCGAGACGAGCCAGGGGCTTGGCGCATCCGTAAGCCAGGAAATAGCAGATCGAGATGTTTGCCACGAACTTCAGGACCTGGGTCATGGATCTCTCCTTGCTCCGGAACGTGAAACGCTTGTTCAGGATATAGCTGACGATGCCCCCGGCGATGTAATTCGAGGCGGAGGAAATCCAGTATCCCGCGTGGACCACGTTATACATGAGGAACATGGCACTTGTCCCGACGATGGTATTCACTATGCCTACGGCAAAAAACTTTAGGGTAGTCTTATCGAACAATTTCATCAAGGGTTCCTCCTGTCATCGAATAGGGGAAGTGGACGCGGTTTCAGCGGCGAAAGGCCTTTATCCTAAGATATGATAACGCTTTTTCGGCGGGAAAGCAATATGCCGGCATATATGATGGATTCGGGCCGGATTCTTGTTAAGGAGAGTAAATGGGATGGAAAAGGAGAAAGAGTACGAGGTATCGGTCATAACGGCGGTCTACAACGTCGAGGATTACCTGGAGGAGATGATAGAGAGCATCATTGCCCAGACGATTGGGTTTGAGAATATCCAGCTGGTGCTGGTGGACGACGGGTCGCAGGATGGCTCCGGCGCGATCTGCGACCGTTATGCCGAGCGGTACCCGGATAATGTCGTTGCCCTGCACAAGGAGAATGGCGGCGTGTCGTCGGCCAGGAACCTAGGGCTTGAGGCCGCGAAGGGACGGTATGTCAATTTCCTGGACGCGGACGACATGCTTGAGGACAACGCGTTGGAGCTGATGTATGATTTCCTCCACAAGAACCGGAAATGGATCGACCTGGTCGCGATCAAGCTGGTTTTCTTCGGGGCCAAGAGGGGGAACCACCCGCTGAACTACCGGTTTCACAAGACCAGGATTGTCGACTTGCATAAGGATTATAAGCATATCCAGATGTCCCTAAGCTGCGCCTTGGTGAAGCGGGAGTGTTTCGCGAACAGGCGGTTCGACACGAGCCTTTCTTTTGCGGAGGACGCGCAGATTGCCGTGGACATCCTTTTAGACAAGATGCGCTATGGCGTGGTCAGGGAGACGAGCTACCTCTACCGGAGGCGCGAGGAGGGCGGCTCCGCCATTAACACGGGGAGGATGAACCCGCGATATTATATTCCATACATGGAGCGGTTTTCCCTCCGCTCGCTTGAGGTCGCGAAGGAAAAAAAGGGATACATCCCCAAGTTCGTGCAATTTACCTGCATGTATGACCTCCAATGGCGGTTTCGCCCCACGCCCATGGTGGAGCCAGGGGTCTTGGGGGAGGAGGACGAGAAGAGATATAAGGCGCTGGTCATGGAGGCGGTCCGCCAGATTGACGATTCCATTATCGACGAGCAGAAGAACATCAAGGGCAACCTGAAGGCCGCCATCTTGATGCTGAAGGAAGAGAACAGGGAGAAGATGCAGCTGTCGCTGGGGCCGGACGACTTGCGGATTTGCATGGACGACCTGACTTATACGGCGGCAGCGTCCTATGTCGTGTCTCTTGAGTTCCTGCGGGTTTCCGAGGATGAGGTGCGGATAGAGGGCCTTGCCAGGTATTATGCCGGCTTAGAGGACGTGGATGTCGTGCTCCAGGTCCGGGAGCTGGAGGATGAGGACGCGGAGGAGAGGGAAAAAGAGAAGAAGAAAATATTGGAATTCAAGGCGCAGCTTTCCGACCGGGAGAGCCGCTTCGAGTATTGCATGGACGAACGGATTACGGAAGCGAAGAACATCCTTTTTTCCATTCCGAGAAAGGAGCTGCCGGATAGCTGCAGGATTCGCTTCTGCCTCAAGTATCGGGGCGAGGACATCGTATGGAAGACGATTTCTTTCGGGAAATTTTTCCCCATATCGAAAAAATACAAGACGAGCTATTATCACGAAGACGGGTTGCTGCTCACTTTTGAGGGAAATACGCTGATCCTGCTAAAGACGGAGAAGAGCCGGGTACTCCGGAAATGCGAGCGGCGGTTCCGTTCGGAAATCTTGGGGCACGGAGGCCGGGAGGTTGTCAAGGGGATCGCCGTCCGGGGGCTGTCCAGGCTTTTATGCAAGTTTAAGAAGAAGGAGATTTGGATGATCAGCGACCGCCTCGCCAGGGCGGGCGACAACGGGGAGGCGTTCTTCACGTACATGAATTCGGAGGGG
>CAZOLD010000179.1:267-3606 GCA_964580595.1 uncultured Eubacterium sp. | reverse complement strand
GGCGTTTTGCGTCGTGTTAGGGATTTCGGCGGTTTCCGTCATGGGCGTGTTCGGCTTGCCGGCGGAGGGGAACGCCCTCGCGTGCGCGATGAGGTACCGCTCCTTCTATGAGGAGCCGGAGGGCACGATTGACTTCGTGCTTATTGGCACCAGCAGCGTGGACCGGGAATGGATCGCGCCGGAGGCCTGGCACAAGTACGGGGTCACGGGGTACGCGCTCAACACGGACGTGCAGCCGCTCGTCCTTGTCACGGGCATTTTGGAGGAGGCGCGCAGGACGCAGGACATAAAGCTGGCCGTCGTCGACGTGCGCGGCATCCGCTCTTCCACGGTGCGCCCGAAGGACAGCAATTTCCGGCGCGTGACGGACAACATGCCGTTCACGAAGAACCGCTGGGACACGATCACGCATACGATCGAGTATTGCAAGGATTACTGGAACGACCCGCAGATGCGCGAGATAGAGGGGGAGGAGAAAGCGGACGAGATGCTGGAGGCCCTGGACGAGAAGGCCCTTTACATCCCCTTCCTCAAATACCACTCCCGCTGGAACACGGGGCTTACCAAGGAGGATTTCATCACCCCGCGCAACACGATGAAGGGCGTGTACAACATGGAGAACCTGGCGTTCACGGTGGGGAAGCAGGAGCCGACCGAGGTGACGGACGAGGCGAAGGTCTTAAACCACATGCAGACGCGGCTCTTAGACGAGATCATGCAATACGGGAAGGACACGGGGCTGGAGATCCTGTTCATCGTGTCGCCGTCCTACCTGGCAAAGGGGGAGCAGAAGGAGTTCAACGCAGCCGCGGATTATCTGGAGGAGAAGGGCGCGGACGTCATTAACTTCAACAAGGAGGAGTATTATTCTGCCATCGGGCTGGATTTCACGCAGGATTTGTACAACGCGCACCACATGAACTGCAGGGGCGGCGTGAAGTTCACGGATTATTTCGCGAAATATCTAAGCGAGACTTACGGGCTTGAGGACAAGCGCGGGCAGGCCGGGTATGAGAGCTGGGACAAGGCTTATGAGGATTTCGGCAAATTCTTTCAGGAAGGATGGGCCGCGGCGGCGAAAGAGGCTGGGAAGCCAAAGAAGAAATGAGGGATACGCATGAGGAACGTGATAGAGGGGCATCAGCAGCTTTTGAAGAAGATCGTTCTGATGGCATATGACGCCCTTGCCATCGTCGCGTCGAGCATTTTGGCGATACTCATCCGGTTCGAGGGACGGTATGAGAACATCCCCAATGACTATATCGTGAAGAGCCAGCAGAATATCGTCCCGGTCATCTTGATCACCTTGCTGATCTTCTGGGCCTTCCGCCTTTACAGCAGCTTATGGACTTTCGCGGGGGCGGCGGAGCTAGTCAATATCGTGGTGGCGAGCGTGCTCTCCTCGGGCGTGCAGATGGCGATCATGGTCTTTACCGGGATGCAGATGCCAAGGAGCTACTATGTCCTCTACTGCGGCTGCCTGATCGCGCTGGTTTTCGTCAGCCGCTACTCCTACCGCGCGCTCCGGATGCTGTTACGGAAATGGGAGGGCGAGGGCGAATGCTCCCGCGTGCTCGTGGTGGGCGCGGGGGCGGCCGGGGACGTCCTGGTGAAGGAAATCAGCAGCAGCTCCCACTTGCATATGCGCGTGGTCTGCATCGTGGACGACGACAAGGGCAAGGAAGGGGGATATTTGCATGGCGTGAAGGTGGCGGGGAAGAGAGAGGATATCCCGGAACTGGTCCGGAGGTACCGCGTGGACGAGATTATCCTGGCGATGCCGTCCGCGCCGGCCAAGGAAGTGAAGGAAGTCCTCGATATCTGCAAGGAGACGGGGTGCGAGCTCAAGCGCCTGCCGGGCGTGTACCAGCTGGTGAACGGGGAAGTGAGCGTCAGCAAGCTCAAGGAAGTCGACGTCAACGATTTGCTGGGGCGCGATCCGGTCAAGGTGGATTTGTCCGAGATCTTAAACTATGTCTCCGGGAAGATCATCCTCGAGACCGGCGGGGGCGGCTCGATCGGGAGCGAGATCTGCCGGCAGGTGGCGGAGCATAAGCCGAAATGCCTGGTCCTCGTGGATATTTACGAGAATACGACTTACGACGTCCAGAACGAGCTGCGGGGCAAGTACCCGGACCTCAACCTCGTGGTCCTGATCGCTTCCGTGCGGAACACGAAGCGGATGGACCAGATTTTCGAGATCTACCGGCCGGACATCGTGTTCCACGCCGCCGCGCATAAGCATGTGCCGCTGATGGAGGACAGCCCGAACGAGGCGGTCAAGAACAATGTCCTGGGAACCTGGAAGGTCGTGCAGGCGGCGGACAAGTGGAAGGTGCGCCGCTTCGTCATGATTTCCACGGACAAGGCGGTCAACCCGACGAATATCATGGGCGCGACGAAGCGGATCTGCGAGATGCTGATCCAGACGTACAACAACCGCTCCAAGACGGAATTCGTGGCGGTCCGGTTCGGGAACGTGTTAGGCAGCAACGGCAGCGTCATCCCGCTTTTTGAGAAGCAGATCGCGCAGGGCGGCCCGGTGACGGTCACGCATCCGGATATCATCCGCTATTTCATGACCATCCCGGAGGCGGTGTCCTTAGTCCTGCAGGCGGGGGCCTACGCGAAGGGCGGGGAGATCTTCGTCCTGGACATGGGCGACCCGGTGAAGATCGCGGATCTGGCCAGGAACCTGATCCTTTTGTCCGGCCATAAGCCGGATGAGGACATCCAGATCGTGTATACCGGCCTGCGCCCCGGCGAGAAGCTCTATGAGGAGATGCTCATGGAGGAAGAGGGCATGCAGGACACGGAGAACAAGCTCATCCACATCGGGAAGCCGATCAAGATGGACGAGGAGAAGTTCCTGGATCAGCTGGCGCGTTTGAGGGAGCATGTGGAGCAGGAGCCCGACGACATCCGCAAGTGGGTGCAGGAGATTGTCACGACGTACCATTACGCGGGGGAGTGACGCCGCGCGGGCGATGGCAAGGGTTTCAGGAAAGAAGGATGGAAGAAAGATGGAGGGCCATATTTATCTGTCCTCGCCTCATATGAGCGAGGAAGGGTATGAGAAGGAGTACATCAGGGAGGCGTTTGAGACGAACTGGATCGCGCCCCTGGGGAAGAACGTGACGGAATTCGAGAAGGAGATGGCGGAGAAGCTGGGCGCGAAGGCGGCGGTCGCGCTTTCCGCCGGGACGGCCGCGGTGCACATGGCGATCAAGGCTGTCGGGGTAAAGCAGGGCGATATCGTGTTTTGCCAGTCGCTGACGTTCTCCGCGTCCGTCAACCCGGTGGTTTACGAGAAGGCCACGCCGGTGTTCATTGACAGCG
>CAZOLD010000179.1:0-257 GCA_964580595.1 uncultured Eubacterium sp. | reverse complement strand
TATATGGGAAGCTGGGAAAGAAGCCCGCGGCGGTCGTCGCCGTGCATTTGTACGGCATTTGCGCGAGGATAGAGGAAATCGCGCGGATTTGCAAGGAGCATGGTGTCCCTCTGGTGGAGGACGCGGCGGAGAGCCTGGGCACGACGCTCCATGGGAAATACACGGGCACGTTCGGGGATTTCGGCATCATCAGCTTCAATGGGAACAAGATCATCACCAGCTCGGGCGGCGGGATGCTGCTGGCGAACGGGGAGGAC
>CAZOLD010000178.1:0-3620 GCA_964580595.1 uncultured Eubacterium sp. | reverse complement strand
GGCCATGAGGCGCGCGACCGTGGAGCACGCGACTCAAAAATGGCGCCCCGCGCCCCATCATTTGCCCGGCTTTAGCACGACGTCTCTCATGCTATATTTCCCGGCAGGCTTCCCGGCCAGGAATTTCGCGGCTTCCACCGCTCCCTTGGCGAAAACCGCCTTGGAATACGCGGTATGCTTGATCTCTATGACCTCGTCCGTCCCCGCGAAAATCACCTCGTGCTCCCCGACGATGCTCCCGCCGCGGACGGACTGGATCCCGATCTCGTTCTTCTTGCGCTTCTCTTTTTCCTTCGAGCGGTCAAACGTGTATTCATACGCGTTCCCCAGGGAATCATTGATGGAATCCGCCAGCGCGTAAGCCGTCCCGCTGGGCGCGTCCACTTTCTGGTTATGGTGCTTCTCCACGATTTCCACGTCGAACCCGGCAGGAGCTAGGACGCCCGCCGCCTCCGGCAAAAGCTCCAGGAGCAAATTGATCCCGAGCGACATATTCGCGGATTTGAGCACGGCTGTCTCCTTGCTCGCTTCTTCCACTTTCTGCAATTGTGCCTCGCTAAGCCCTGTCGTGCACAAGACTACCGGGAGCTTGCGCGCCACGCAATAATCCAGCAGGGCGTCCACCGCCGCCGCCGCCGCGAAATCCACCACGGCGTCCGCCTCTATCCCGCATTCCCCGATGCTGGGGAACACGGGGTAGGGATTCTCCCTGCCCATGTCCGGGTCAATGCCCGCCACAATCTCTATCTCGTCGTCTTCCTTGCAAATCCCCGTAATGACCTGCCCCATCCTGCCGTTGCAGCCGTGCATGATGATCCTTACCATTGAAAATCCCTCCCAAAAAACTTGCCTTCCCGCAGCCGTCCCTCAGCCGGCGCCAGTCATTTGCCGTCTCTCAGCTGGCGCCAGTCGTCAGCCGTCCCGTAGCCCATGCCATCCGGCGCCAGTCGTCTGCCGTCCCACGTCCTGCGCCAGTCATCTGCCGTCCCGCAGCCCATGCCAGCCTGGCGCTCGCCGACTGCCAGCCCTCAGCTAGGGCCAGTCGTCTGCCATCCCTCAGCTAGGCCTGTCATCTGCCGTCCCGCAGCCCATGCCATCCGGTGCCAGTCATCAGCCTTCCCACAGCCCGTGCCAGCCGGTGCCAGTCGTCAGCCGTCCCGCGTCCGGTGCCAGTCATCTGCCGTCCCACAGCCCATGCCATCCGGCGCCAGTCGTCTGCCGTCCCGTAGCCGTCCCGCGTCCTATCTCCTGGGCACGTCCAGCCCAAAATCCGACATCGCCTTCGCCAGCCTCTCCTTGTTCGCGGGTTCCATTTCCGTAAGCGGCGCGCGGAGCGGGCCGACTTCCCATCCTAACATGTTCATGGCCGCCTTGACCGGGATCGGGTTCACCTCGCAGAACAGCGCGTCCACGAGCGGGAGCGCCTTAAGCTGCATGTTCAAGGCCTCTTCCCTTTGCCCCTCCAGGTAACGCATGACCATGTCGTGCGTGAAGCGCGGCGCGATATTGGAAAGGACGGAAATCACGCCAATCCCGCCGCAGGCAAGGAGCGGGATCACCTGCCCGTCCTCCCCGGAGTACAGGTCGAAATCCCCCTGCGTCTGCTCCATCAGGCGGAGCGTGTAGGAGATGTCGCCGACCGCGTCCTTCATCCCCACGATATTGTCCACGTCCCTCGCCAGCTCCGCGGCTGTCTCCGGCGCGATCCGGCATCCCGTCCTGCTAGGGACATTGTACATGATGATCGGGAGGTCCACCCCCCGCGCGATTTCGGTATAATGGCTCACCAGGCCCTTTTGCGTGGCCTTGTTGTAATATGGCGTCACCACCAGGAGGCCGTCCGCCCCGGCCGCCTGCGCCTGGCGGGAAAGCTCTGCGGCCGTCTTCGTACAGTTCGACCCGGTTCCCGCGATCACGGGGATCCTCTTATTCACGATGGAAACCGCCGCGCGGATGACCTCCAGGTGCTCCTCGATCGTCAGCGTGGACGCCTCGCCCGTCGTGCCTACGATGATGATGCTGTCCGTGCCGTTCGCGATCTGGTCCTCCAGGATCTCGGCCAGCTTGTCATAATCCACATCCAGGTTTTCCTTCATCGGCGTCACCAGCGCGACGCCAGCTCCTTTAAAAATTGCCATCTTTTTCCCTCCCAGCTCATGAATCCGTGCTACTTGATTTCCATTATACATCAAATCCGCCCATATTTACAATCCTGATTCTTATTTCATCACCTTTTCCAGAAGGGACTTGTAGCTGTCGACCACTTCGTACGTCACGCTGCCGCCGGAAATGGCCTTGAAGTGCTCGCGCGCGCAGTGGATTTTAGACTCCTCGATCAGGCGCAGCTGCATCGAGCTCATGGAGCCCTTCGTCTCCGCCACGAAATAAATGTGCTTCACGCTGCCCTCACGGAACGCGATCGCCCAGTCCGGGTTGTAGCGCCCGACGGGCGTGGAAATATAGAAGCCGTCCGGCAGCTTCACGTAGACCGCGACGTCCGCGTCCGCGTCAAGACCCGCGGCGAAGTCGCGCTCCGTCGACGAGTCGTAAACGACATGGTCATACAAATGCTTCCTCGCCTTCATGGCGTTCACGCCCAGCTTCCCCTTGATGGCGGGGGCGGTGAAGACGTCCATGCCGTAACGCTCGTCTAAGGCGTCGTAAGTGATATGCTCGATGACCGCCGTGGCCTTCTCGTCATTGATGAGCGCGGCGGCCTTGACGATGAATTCCTCCGGGTTGTCCTTAAACTGGGCGAACACGGATGGCCGGATCCCCCTAAGGATCGCGACAATCGCCTTGCGGGTAAGGCCGGTCTCCTCCACCAGCTTTCCGATCAGGTCATACTTCACGTTGGAGCTTGCCGTGACGTTTGCGCCGTAGCCGCCGGATTCCTCTTTCACGAAAGAGTTCCCCGCCAGCAGCGACTCCTTGGACCGGATGGCTTCTAGCGTGCCAGATTCCACGCGGAAGGAAATCTTCGGGACGTGAAGCTTCTCATCCAGCGACGCGATGGCTTTTTGGACCAGTTCATCCGTGTCGAAATCCACCACATAGACGGACTTCGCGTTGATCCTAGACCAAAGCTTGCGGAACGCGATGCCGCTCATCTTGTCCTCGTCCACCCGTAGCTCGACGTTGCTGCCGCGGGCATCCTCGGGCCGCATGCTCCGGGGGTCATAGATGGAATCTAAGATCTCCGCCACCGAGGCCTCGAGCCCGGCCGCCTCCGCCGCGACCTTGACCGTGCCGTCCGCCTTGTCCTCGTAGTACCGGTCCGTCAGCGCGCCGTGGGGGTCGAGATAGCCGTTGGCAATCATGCCGTAATGGATCGCGGAGGCGGTTTCCTGGCTGATCACCCGCTCGTGCCCCGCCTCGTCCATGACGGTCCTGCCGGCGAACAGGCCGGGCGTGACGGCGCGAGGCCTGCTTGCCACCGCCTCCGCGATCTCGGACTGCAGGCCCTTAGCGAAGGAGTCATAGCTCTCGCTCGCGATCACCGTGAGGACGTTCACGTTGTGGACGTCGTTCCCGAGCGCGCCCTCGTCCATGCGCTCCCCGTCCTGGTTGACACAGAGCCGCAAGCCCCGGCCCACTTCCTGGCGCTTGCGGACGTCGCT
>CAZOLD010000177.1:1869-3628 GCA_964580595.1 uncultured Eubacterium sp. | reverse complement strand
CATCAGAACTGCTGGTAAATAAACGCGCTGCTGTCATACAGCGGGCCGTAGACCCCGAAGATGACGACCGCGTAGAACGCGCCCCAGTAAACCAGCCAGCGGAAAATGAAGCCCTGTGAGGCGATCCACTCCCGGATATGCGCCCCGTGCTCGTGGGCGATGTCGACTAAGAGCAGCACGACGACCATCAGCGCGACGGCCGCGAAATCCATCTTGTCCAAGCCCAGGTTCATGAGCGTGCCATCCACCAGCTGCCAGGACTCCGGGCTCGCGAACACCGTGCGTATCATGGCAAACGCCGTCATGCAGGAGGCCGCGCGCGGGAAGAACCGGCCGAAGCAGCAAAGCAGGAAGGTCCTCACCATCTGGAACAGCTTCCAGCTAAAGGACTCCGACTTGACGTGGAAGACGGCCAGCCCCTTCTCGTAGACGGGCTCCAACAAAATCCCCGTCGTGATGATGACGCCGTTCCACAGCCCGTACGCGATGTATTTCCAGCTTGACCCGTGCCAGAAGCCGACCAGGATATATACCACGAACATGGCGAGGAACGCGGGCAGCTTCTTGCCGATGTATTTCCCGAAAATTTTCCTCGCGCCCTTCCCCAAGTTGCCGAACAGCTTCGATAAGGAAAGCGGGTAGAAAATATAATCCCTCATCCATTCCCCGAGCGTGATGTGCCACCTGCGCCAGAACTCCTCGATGGAGCGGGAAAAATACGGCTGGTTGAAGTTCATGGCAAGCTCGATCCCGAAAATCTGCGCGACGCCCGTCGCGATGTCCATCCCCGCCGAGAAATCCGCGTAAATCTGGATGCTGTACGCGATGGCGCCGACTAGGAGGATCATCCCGCCGTAATTTTTGGAATGGTCAAAAATGGCGCTGACGAAAATCCCGATCCGGTCCGCCAGGATCAGCTTCTTCATGAATCCCCATAAGATCAGCTGGCTGCCGTATTTCAGCCTGGAAAAATCAAACGGGTGCCCCTCCATGAGCTGATCCGCCATCTTGTCGTGCCTCGCGATGGGTCCCTGGATGATTTGCGGGAAGAAAGACATGTACAGGGCGAACCTCGGGAAATTCTTATCCGCGGCGTATTTCCCGCGGTAAACGTCCACCATGTAGGAAATCGCCTGGAGCGTGTAGAACGAGAGGCCGATCGGGAGCAGCAGGTCCAGCTCGTAATCCTTCGCGTCCAGCCCGAACAGGGAAAGCAGCGGCGAGACGTTCCCCAGGAGGAAATTATAATACTTGAAAAACAAAAGCGTCGCGAAATCCAGCAGGATCCCAAGGATCAAAATCCTCCGCTTCACCTTCGTCACCGAAAGCTTGTACGCCTTCCTCTCCTGCGCGGTGAGCTCCTCACGGCGCTCCCGCAAATACGCGGCGGCGCTGTCATTTTTCCTCCCAAGCCAAATCCCCGTCAGCCACGTTGCCGCCGTCATCGCGAGCAGAACCAGGACCAACCTCCCGCTGTTCATCCAATAGAACAGGTAGCTCGCCGCCAGCAAGACGGCCCACCGGTATTTTTTGGGCATGGCAAAATACGCCGCGCAGGAAACCGCGACGAACAGCAGGAAACCCACGGACACCAACTGAAAACTCTCCATCTAGACTCTTCCTCCCAGCCTCTTCTTTCCCCTGTGTGATCCGATCTATGAATCAGCCAAAACGCGTAATAGGCACGTATCCGTCTAGTATAAGGATATATTTCGATAAAAATATGATAATATAGTAACGGAAGCGGGCGCCTCCCCAG
>CAZOLD010000177.1:0-1769 GCA_964580595.1 uncultured Eubacterium sp. | reverse complement strand
CCCGCGCCCGGCGGAATGCCGCGACGCCCTAGGCCCCATGCCGTGCGGGATGCCCCGGGCGCCAAGCCGCGCACACTTGACAGAAGCCGGGAAAAAGGTTAAAATTATGGCGTTGTATTTTGCGGATCTTAGCTATATGTACAATGTACAATGAAAATTTCATAGAGAAGGAGGTGCTCCTGTGCCACAGATTATCATCGCTATCGCGGCCACGCTGCTCATCGCGGTCCCGATTACCTACTTCGCGACGGTCGCGTACCGCAAGAAGGTAGCGGAGTCCAAGCTGGGAAGCGCGGAGGAGAAGGCAAGGGAAATCATTGACAACGCCGTCAAGACCGCCGAGAACAAGAAGCGCGAGTCGATGCTCGAGATTAAGGAGGAGTCCATCCGGGCAAAGAACGACCTTGACAAGGAGATTAAGGAACGCAGGAACGAGATCCAGCGTAACGAGCGCCGGATCATCCAGAAGGAAGAGAACCTGGACAAGAAGCTGGAGTCCATCGAGAAGAGGGAAGCGGGGTTCGCGGCCAGGGAGGAAGAGATCAGCCGGCAGAAGAAAGAGGTCGCGAAGCTGCATGAAGAACGCGTGCAGGAACTGGAGCGGATCTCGGGGCTGACCTCGGAGCAGGCGAAGGATTATCTTTTGAAGATGGTGGAAGAGGACGTGAAGCTTGACACCGCGAAGATGATCAAGGAGATGGACGCCAAGGCGAAGGAGGAGGCCCAGAAGAAGGCGCGGGAATATGTCGTGACGGCCATCCAGAAATGCGCGGCGGATCATGTCTCGGAAGCGACGATTTCCGTCGTGCAGCTGCCGAACGACGAGATGAAGGGCCGCATCATCGGCCGGGAAGGCAGGAACATCCGGACGCTGGAGACGCTGACGGGCGTGGACCTCATCATCGACGACACGCCGGAGGCCGTGATCCTCTCCGGGTTTGACCCCGTCAGGCGGGAAGTGGCGCGCGTCGCGCTCGAGAAGCTGATCGTGGACGGGCGGATCCACCCCGCGCGGATTGAGGAGATGGTGGAGAAGGCCCAGAAGGAAGTCGAGGCGTCGATCCGGGAGGAAGGCGAGGCGGCGGCGTTAGAGGTCGGCGTGCACGGCATCCACCCCGAGCTGATCCGGCTGCTGGGCAAGATGAAGTTTCGGACCAGCTACGGGCAGAACGCGCTGCAGCATTCCATCGAGGTCGCGCAGCTTTCCGGCCTCTTAGCGGCGGAGATCGGCGTGGACGTGAGGCAGGCGAAAAGAGCCGGCCTGCTCCACGACATCGGAAAGTCCGTGGACCATGACCAGGGGATGGAAGGCTCGCATATCCAGATTGGCGTGGATCTTTGTCGGAAATACAAGGAGAGCCCGGTAATCATCAACGCGGTGGAAGCGCATCACGGGGACGTGGAGCCGCAGTCCTTCGTCGCCTGCCTCGTACAGGCGGCGGACGCGATCTCGGCGGCCCGGCCGGGCGCGAGGAGGGAGACCCTGGAGACGTATTCCAACCGGCTCAAGCAGCTAGAGGACATCGCGAACGGCTTCAAGGGCGTGGACAAGTCCTTCGCGATCCAGGCGGGCAGGGAGGTCCGGATCATGGTCGTCCCCGAGCAGATCAGCGATGCGGACATGGTGTTGCTGGCGCGCGATATTTCCAAGCAAATCGAGAATGAGCTGGAATATCCGGGGCAAATCAAGGTCAATGTGATTCGTGAGTCCCGCGTGACCACTTACGCGAAATAGGCAAATGGGATATTAGGCCGCTGACAAGCTTGTT
>CAZOLD010000176.1:0-3660 GCA_964580595.1 uncultured Eubacterium sp. | reverse complement strand
CCGCTCCGGAAGCGGGGCCGCAGCCCGGCGGCGTCCAGGTGGCCGACCGGTAACCCGCGCAGCCCGGCGTCACGTGAGGCGCATCGGCATTTTGGGAAAAGACGTGCGCATGGCAGCCGCGGTGGAACGCGCGGGCGGCAGATATGTAATGAACGGCAGGAATTTGCGGGGAGTGGCAAGCGGATGCCTGTCCTGGATGCGGGATCGTAGCCTGGCGGCGCCCAAGCGGGCGACTGGCAACCTTTGTAGCTCGGAGCCACCCAAGCGGGAGACCAGTGCCCCACGAGCCCGGCGGCGCCCAGGTGGTCGACCGGTAATCCGCGCAGCCCGGCGTTATGTGAGGCGCATCGGCATTTTGGGAAAAGACGTGCGCATGGCAGCCGCGATGGAACGCGCGGGCAGCAGATATGAAATAAACGGCGGGAAATTGAGGGGAGTGGCAAGCGGCTGCCGTCCTAGATGCGGGGCCGTAGCCCGGCGGCGCCCAGGTGGCCGACCGGTAACCCGCGCAGCCGGCGTCACATGTGGCGTGGCGGCATTTTGGAAAAAGACGTGCGCATGGCAACCGTGACAGACGCGTGGGCGACAGCCGCGTAGATAAACGGCGGAGTTGCGAAGGGGCAAGCTGGCAGGCGTGTCGATGCGGATGTGCTTTGCCGCGAGAGGGGGAGGCGGGGAACGGGATGTTGATTTCTGAGATCAGGGAGGCGGACAAGAAACGCAATCGGATACAGTTGGAAGATGGCCGCAGCTTCGTCCTCTATAAGGGGGAATGCAGGCGCCTGGGCTTGGAGGAATGCATGGATTGCGCCCCGGAGCTGCTGGATGAGATTTACGGGGACATACTGAAAGGCCGTGCCAGGAAGCGCGCTCTGCATTTGCTGGAACGCATGGATTATACCAGGGCGCAGCTGGAGCGGAAGCTCACGCAGGGCGGGTATCCAAAAGAAGTGGCGGAGGATGCCGTAGATTACGCCGCCGGGTTCCATTATGTGGACGACGAGAGATACGCCAGGAACTATGTGGGCTCCCACAGGGATAAGAAGAGCCGCGCCATGATGCGGGCGGAGCTTTTGTCAAAGGGAATCGGGCAGGAAACCGCAGATCGGGTGCTGGAGGAATGCTGCGGGGAGGAGACGGACCGGGAGGTGATAGGGCATTGGCTGGAGAAGAAGCGTTACTCTGGGGAGACGGAGGATCCGGCAGAAAAGCAAAGGGTGTACCGCTCCCTGGTGCGCAAGGGCTTCCGCCCGGAGGACGTCCTGCGTGAGATGGAGAGGCGGGAGGGAAAGGACGTTCCGCCTTAAAGGTAAACCTCGCATTCCTTGCGGGTTGAGCACGCCTTCTTGATTGTCATGGCGGCAATGGAAACCATGGCTCCGTTTACCGTCCTCGCGCCGTGAGGGCATTTCGCGACGCAGCGCATGCAAGAGATGCACTTTGCCTTATTCGACTTTTTCACGTTGTTCTTATCAATCGCGCCGACGGGGCATATCTTGGCGCACAATCCGCAGCTTACGCAGGCGGAGTCTGCCTTGGGCGTTAGGCCCGCGCTCCCGGCTTTCTTGTAAGGGCGGTTGCCGGGGATGGGAAATTCGCTATCGCCCCGCGATTGCGCGAGTTTCATGGAAACCTTCCGGCCGATTTCTCTTAAGCCCGCCTCGTCCCGCGCGTCGGGGCGTCCCGCCGCGTATTGGTGCATGATGGAATGCTCCGCGATGGCCGTGGCCGCCGCGATCACACGGAAGCCGCTCGCTTTCGCTAAGTCAGCCATCTCGATAAGCGTATCCTCATACGCGCGGTTCCCATACACGCAAAGCGTCACGCAAGGCATTCCGTTCCCCTTTACCTTGCCTAGGCGTTCCGCCGCGGGCGCGGGGACGCGTCCGCCGAAGGAAGGCATCGCGATCACGGCGACGCCGGACTCATCCGGCACGAAACTGCCCGCATTGAAATTCCTGTCAGACAGGTCATAGGTTTGAATCTCATCACCGAGGGATGAGCAAAGGATCTTCGCGGCCTTTTCCGTGCCGCCCGTGGGGCTGAACAAAAGAAGCGAGCATTTCATGCAAATCAATCCTCCTCAAATGAATTCGAGCGCCGTTCCCGCGCCATCTCCATCCGGATGCCCGCGATGCAGCCCGCCAGGACCGGCTGGGGGCGAACGGGCGAAAGATTCTCTTCGCCCGCGAATCCCGTATCCTCCTGCATCGCCGAGCCGCCAGATCCGGATTGGCTTGGTCATAATGTACTTGTATCAGTAACAGATACATTATAGCTACGCGCGGCTGGTTTGTCAAGAAATGACATGGGTTAAATCTTGCGAAATGGGAGCCGCTTAAAATTGCTTGACAGAATCATGGTATTATCAAGAGGAAAATGGCATATTCGTAATCCGCGAAGACGCGCCGCTAAAAGCTCAGGAGAGCGATAAACATTATCTGACCTTCTTTTGCGCAAAAAAGCGGAATACGAAGGAGAGTGAAGTCATGAAACTGATGCAGGTGGGACAAGCCACTGCCGCTTGGCGAGATCAGGGAACATTATAAGCGCGTTGTCACCGAGAACGGGGTCATCGCCTTGTTTGGCATGGAGCCGTTCTCTTCGAGACTGAGGCTAACGCCGTTAGAATCGTACAAGTATGATTGGATATGGTGGAAAAATGCAGCAGGGACTTTTGAAATGCGACAAGACATGGCGGCAGGGCATTTTCGTGGCTCCACGCAAATGGCTGGAACCATGTATGGGCGCGGGACGCAACATGCATATTTCGTGGAAAGGCGTACAATAGCCCCGCGCATCAAGGAACAAGAAACAGAAAACATGAAGCGGGCAACAGGCCGCCGCTCTCTTATTGCGCAAAAAAACGAGGGAAAGGAGGTGGACGCGCTGTTCAGCATCGGGAAGCTCCTCTCGCCCGCTCATCCGCAATGCAGGTGCGCGGTGGAGCATGAGGAGATCCCCATGCCGATGCAGGCAGCGAGCGGCGGCTTGGGCCTTGGCAATTTCCTCGAGAGATACACGGACAGGCAGGGATCGTTCGTGGGCGGAGCGGGCAAAGAAGGATTAAACGGAATGGCTTAAGGGGGCGGGCAGTCCATGATTCCCGATGGCATCTGCGGAAATTTTGATGACTTTGAGGAGCTGTCCTTATCCGAAAACGAAAGAGAAAGTCTCTCAAACCTTAACAAATTATCAAGGAGAGATGGCTTCGAGCATGGCGTCTTTTTTAGAGACGGCCATCAAGTCGGGGACCCGTTCGACAGCTCCTCGAAGAATCGGGTTAATGTTGACGTTTCAAAGATTCCGTCGGACACATCGATATTCCACAGCTATACGAACGAAACGCCATCCTCGACACAGGATTTCTCATTTTTGCTTGACGAGAGGGTTGAAAAAATCGGGATTATCGCTTACAATCGGGATGTGTGTGGCGAGCGTGGGCGACGGCTGAAGACCGAGCAGGGAAGAGTTTGAAAATCTTACGAATGCCATAGATACCTCTGTGATTGATGATTTACCAGATATGCCTGATTTTTTTGAATGGACTGAAAAACAGAGAAATTATATGCGAGTTCGAGAAAAAGCATATAGAATAGCCAGAGAATTTGGCTGGAAACTGGAAGGTGGGAACATAGATGGGTAAATGGTTTAATGAGA
>CAZOLD010000175.1:0-3665 GCA_964580595.1 uncultured Eubacterium sp. | reverse complement strand
TAAGGGATCCGGGATAGGGAGCAAGAGGCAAGGGGATAAGGAATAAGGGATCCGGGATAGGGAGCAAGAGGCAAGGGGATAAGGAATAAGGGATCCGGAACAAGGGATAAGGAATAGGGAATCCAGGGCAGGGGACAGGGATTCGGGACAGGGAAAAAATAAGGGATCCGGGATAGGGAGTAAGAGGATAAGGAATAAGGGAACCGGGACAGGGGATAGTGAATAAGGGATAAGGGACAAGGAATCTGGAATCCAGAATAAAGGAAAGACGGCTCGGGGAAGGGAGGGACGCCCTGTGCGGATGTATGATTTGATTTTGAAAAAGAAGCGCGGCATGGCGCTTGGCACGGAGGAGATCCGGTTCATGGTGGACGGGTACGTGAAGGGGGAAATTCCGGATTACCAGATGTCCGCGATGATGATGGCGATCTGCTTCCAGGGCATGGACGATGCGGAGACGCTGCAGCTCACGCTTGCCATGCGCGACAGCGGGGATGTCCTTGACCTGTCGCGGATCGAGGGCGTGAAGGTGGACAAGCACAGCACGGGAGGCATAGGGGACAAGACCACGCTGGTGCTGGCTCCCTTGGTGGCGTCTTTGGGGATCCCGGTGGCGAAAATGGCCGGGCGGGGCCTTGGCCATACCGGGGGCACGATTGACAAGCTAGAAAGCTTCCCTGGCTTCACGACAGACCTGGAAAACGAGCGGTTCTTAGAAAACGTGAGGCGGATTAAGATCGCGGTAAAGGGGCAGACCGGGGATTTGGCGCCGGCGGACAAGAAGCTCTACGCCCTGCGCGACGTGACGGCGACCGTGGACAACCTTTCTTTGATCGCGTCAAGCATCATGAGCAAAAAACTGGCGGCGGGCGCGGACGCGATCGTCTTAGATGTGAAGACAGGGGACGGCGCGTTCATGAAGCGGGAGGAAGACGCTTTCGCGCTGGCCAGGGAGATGGTGCGGATCGGGGAAGGCGCGGGGAAGCGGATGGCGGCGGTCGTCACGGACATGGACCAGCCGCTGGGATATGCCGTGGGCAACAGCCTGGAAGCGAAGGAGGCGATCCTTTCGCTGAGCGGGGCGGGGCCCGCGGACCTGATGGAGGTCGTATACGCGCTGGGCGCGCGGATGGCCGTCATGGCGGGCGCGGCAGGCTCGGAGGAGGAGGCCGCGCGGATGCTGGAGGAATCGGTCTCAAGCGGGGCCGCGTTGCGGAAAATGGCGGAATTCGTGGAAGCGCAGGGCGGCGATCCCTGCTATGTCCGCGAGCCGCAGCTCCTCCCGCTGGCGGGCATCCGGATGGGCGTCGTCAATACGGAAGAGGGATATGTCACCCGCGTCAAGGCGGAAGGGATCGGGATGGCCTCCCTGGCGCTGGGCGCAGGCCGCACGACGAAAGAGGGCGGGATCGATAGGGAAGTGGGCGTCCTCCTGCGGAAAAAGCGCGGGGATCTGGTCAAGCCGGGCGACGAGCTCGCGGTCATTTACGCGAATGACATCGGGAAGGCGAAAGAGGCCTACGGGATGGTCGTCCGCGCGTACGAGATCGGGAAGGAAGCTCCGGCGAAAGTCCCGATGATAAAGGGCGCGGTCCCGTAATGCTCGCGCGGCGCTTGACAGGCGCCGCGAATCGTGATAAGATTCGTTTGGCGTGATATCCGACTAAAATACTAGGAATTATCCCCGCGCCCCGGCCGCGGGCGGCGGGATTGCGCCGGATTGAGGTGATATCTTGAAGCTATCTACGAAGGGAAGGTATGGGCTGCGCGCGTTCATAGACTTAGCGGTCTGCTCCGAGGACGGGCCGGTCTCCTTAGCGAGCGTGGCGCGGCGGCAGGACATTTCCGCGAGCTATTTGGAGCAGCTCATGGCAAAGCTCAAGAGGGCGGGCCTCGTGGAGAGCGTTAGGGGCGCTAACGGCGGCTACCGCGTCGCGAGGCCGCCGGACGAGATTTCCGTGGGGGAGGTCCTAAGGGCCCTAGAGGGCGACCTCATCCCCGTGGAGTGCGCGGGGCTGGGCTTAGGCCCGCCCGAGCGGTGCCACGGGCCGCAGCAATGCGTCAGCAAGATTGTGTGGAAGCGGATCAACGACAGCATCAACGAAGCGGTGGACAGCATCTTTATCGGGGAGCTCGTGCGCGAGAGCCGGAGGCAGTTGGCGGGCTCGCGGCAGGGCGGCGCGGCTGCGCCCGTTTCGGGAAAGGAAGGAGAACATGATATATTTGGATAACGCGGCGACGACGAGGACGGCGCCGGAAGTGGTGGACGCGATGCTCCCTTATTTTTCGGAATCCTACGGGAACGCGTCGACCGTGTATGAGTTTGGCGCGAAGAGCAAGGATGCGATTTCCAAGGCGCGGGAGATTATCGCGGGCGCGCTGGGCGCGAAAGCGGAGGAAATCTATTTCACGGCCGGCGGCAGCGAGTCCGACAACTGGGCCATCAAGGCCACGGCTGAGGCCTACCGGGACAAGGGCAACCATATCATCACGAGCAAGATTGAGCACCATGCCGTGCTGCACACCTGCCAGTGGCTGGAGCAGCACGGGGTCGAGGTGACTTACCTGGACGTGGACGAAAATGGCATGGTGGATCCGGAGGACTTAAGGAAGGCCATCCGGCCCACGACGATCTTGATTTCCATCATGTTCGCGAACAACGAGATCGGCACGATCGAGCCGGTGGAGGAGATCGGGAAGATCGCGAAGGAGCATGGGATCCTCTTCCATACGGACGCCGTGCAGGCGTTCGGCCAGGTGCCGATTGACGTGGACGCGATGGGCATCGACATGCTCAGCGCGAGCGGGCATAAGCTCAACGGGCCTAAGGGGGTCGGCTTTCTTTACATCCGAAAAGGCGTGAAGATCCGCTCGTTCATCCATGGCGGCGCGCAGGAGCGCAAGCGCCGCGCCGGGACGGAAAATGTCCCCGGGATCGTGGGGATGGGGAAGGCGGCGGAGCTTGCCGTGGCCGGCATGCGGGAGCGGACGGAAAAGGAGAGCGAGCTGCGCGATTACCTCATCGGGCGCGTGCTAGACGAGGTTCCGTTCACGCGCGTGAACGGCGACAGGGAGCGGAGGCTGCCGAATAACGCGAGCTTCTGCTTCCAGTTCGTGGAGGGGGAGTCGCTCCTCATCATGCTGGACATGAAGGGGATTTGCGGCTCGTCCGGATCCGCGTGCACGTCCGGCTCCCTGGACCCGTCCCACGTGCTTTTGGCGATCGGGCTCCCGCATGAGATCGCGCACGGGTCGCTGCGCCTGACGCTGGGGGAGGAGACGACGAAAGAGGATATCGATTACACGGTGGAGGCGATCAAGGATATCGTCGCGCAGCTGCGGGAAATGTCCCCGCTTTATGAGGATTACAAGAAGAAAGAGGGATAAATATGTACAGCGAGAAAGTAATGGACCATTTCAAGAACCCGAGGAACATGGGGGAGATCGAGAACGCCAGCGGCGTGGGAACCGTGGGAAACGCGAAATGCGGCGACATCATGCGGATTTTCCTCGATATCGACGACGAAGGGATTATCCGGGACGTGAAATTCAAGACCTTTGGGTGCGGCGCCGCGGTCGCGACCAGCTCCATGGCGACGGAGCTGGTGAAGGGGAAGAACATCAATGAGGCGCTGCAGGTGACGAATAAGGCCGTCATGGAAGCG
>CAZOLD010000174.1:0-3689 GCA_964580595.1 uncultured Eubacterium sp. | reverse complement strand
GGGGAGGACATCCCCCAGATCATGAGATTCATCGACGAATACTGGAGGAAGGGGCATATCCTCTCCCGCGACCGCGAGCTTTTTGAATGGCAGTACAGGGGAGGGGGATCCGGGAGGATCAACATGGTGATAGGGCTGCGGGACGGCGCCCTGCGGGGGATCCTGGGCTTTGTCGCGTACGGCGCATCCGACGGGAAAGACGTCGCGTTCGCCCTGTGGAAGGCCGTCCCGGGCGAGCTCTTCCTGGGGATAAAGCTGCTCATGTTCATCGCGGAGCACGTGCCGCACAGGGAGATCGTGTGCACGGGGGTAAACGCGAAGTCGACGGGCGCTATCTACGAAAGGCTGGGGATGAGCGTGGGCCTCATGAGGCAATGGTACCGGCTCAACCCCTCCGCCGAGTACAAGGTAGCGAAGGTCGCCAATGGGGAGGTTCCGGAGGCGAGGCGCGAAAACGGCAGGGTAACCGAGCTTAGGACCTATGGGCAGTTCCTGGAAAGGTTCGATTTCGGCGGTAGCGCGTACCGGGATTCTGTCCCTTTCAAAAGCGCGGAATACGTCGAGTGGCGCTATTTCAAGCATCCGACCTACAAGTACCGCATGTTTGGCTTGGAGGCGGGCGGGAAAATAGGGGCGGTCGCGGCCGTGAGGACGCAGGAGCACGACGGGTCCCTCGTGGCCAGGGTCTCGGACGTCATCGGGGACGTGTCCCTGCTGCCGGAATTCACGCCGTTTTTCGACAGTTACCTGCGGGAAACCGGCGCGGAGTACATTGACCTTTACGAGGCGGGCCTGCCCGATGCCTGCCTTGCCGAGGGAGGCTGGCTGGGCGTCAAGGAGTCGGGGAATGTCATCCCGAATTACTTCTCCCCGTACGTGGCAGATAACGTCGATATCTATTACAGCACGTCGAGCGTTAGCGCGGCCCCGCTCCGTCGCGACGGCGACCAGGACAGGCCAAATTAGCGCGGGAATTAGCGGCCCCGCTCCGCGGCGACGGCGACGTTGCCCGGGCCAAGCCGAATGACCAAGCCAAATGGATGGAGGGATGAGAGGAATGGGATGTGGGGGATATTTCGAGTATCCGATTGACGCGGGGGCGCTGTACCGGAAGAAGAGGAAAATCCGGGAAGAGCTTCTGGCGGGGAGAGCGGATTTCACTGAAGTGAGGATCGCCGTCCTGGGGGGTTCCACGACGAACGAGGTCGTGGACCAGCTGGACCTGTTCCTCCTAAATTACGGCATAAAGGCGACCTTTTACCAGTCTGAGTACGGCAGGTACTGGGAGGACGCGATGTTCGGGAACCCCGCGCTTGACGAGTTTCGCCCGGACATCATCTACATCCACACCACCTGGAGGAACATCACGGCCTTCCCGGGCATGGGCAGCACGAAGGAGGAGGTCCGTAAGCTGCTGGAGTCGGAGTACGGGCGGCTCGAGGCGATGTGGCTGAAGTTAGAGGAGCGGCACGCGTGCCCGATCATCCAGAACAACTTTGACAGGCCCAACTACCGGCTCATGGGGAACCGGGACATCTGGGATTTCAGGGGGAGGAGCAATTTCATCTCGCGCCTGAACCAGCGGCTCTACGAGTTCGCCCAGTCCCACGATAACTTTTACGTGAATGACCTAGAGTACGTCGCCTCGGATTACGGGCTTTCCGAATGGGGCCAGTCGCTGTACTGGCATATGTACAAATACGCGATGTGCTTAGACGCGATCCCGCACCTGGCGCAGAGCGTCGCGAACATCATAAAATCCATCTACGGGAAGAACAAGAAGGTCCTCGCGCTTGACTTGGACAACACGCTGTGGGGCGGGGTGGTCGGCGACGACGGGCCGGAAGGGATTCAGATTGGGCCGGAGACGCCGACCGGCCAGGTCTACTTGGAATTTCAGGAATATTGCGGGCGCCTCAAGGACATAGGGGCCGTCCTGGCCGTGGATTCAAAAAATGACGAGGAGAACGCGCTGGCAGGGCTAAGCCACCCCGACGGCGCGTTAAGGCCAGACGACTTCGTCTCCATTAAGGCGAACTGGGAGCCAAAGGACCGCAACCTGGCGCGGATCGCGGATGAGCTGGCGCTTGGCGTCGACAGCTTCGTGTTCGTGGACGACAACCCGGCGGAGCGGGAAATCGTGTCAAAGCAGCTCCCGGGCGTGGCGGTCCCCGACATGGGGCGCCCCGAGAATTATGTCCGGGTCTTAGACCACAGCGGGTACTTTGAGGCCACGGCGCTTTCCGCGGAGGATAAGGACAAGACCGCCATGTACCACGCCAGGGCGGAGGCCGTGAGGGAGAAGGCGATGTTCGCCGACTACGGCGAATATTTAGACAGCCTCCAAATGACGGTCCGGATCAGCGATTTTGAGCCGATGGCGGTGCAAAGAGTCGCCCAGCTGACGAACAAGTCCAACCAGTTCAACCTCACGACGCTGCGGTGCACCGAGGACGACGTCAGGCGGATGCAGGAGGACGAGAACTGCCTCTGCCTCTGCGGGAGGCTCACGGACAAGTTCGCCGACAACGGGATCGTCACCGTGATCGCCGGGAGGATCGAGGGGGAGAGGCTGGACCTCATCCTGTGGCTGATGAGCTGCAGGGTCTTAGGGCGCGATTTGGAGAAAACCATGCTCTCCGCGGTCGTCTCCGCCGCGAAGGAGAGGGGCGTCCGGGAGATCGTGGGGCATTACTATCCCACGAGCAAGAATGGCATGGTCAAGGATTTCTACGCTTCCATGGGCTTTGAGAAGGCCGGGGAGGACGGCGAGGGGAACACGAGATGGCGCCTCACGGTGTCGGACTACTCCGGCGGGCCGTCCCACATGAAGGTGGAGGGATAGGGTCTCTCTAGGCTCGGTGCGGAATTTGTGGTTTTTTCCGCCTCATCCCCGCCCGGGGCACAAGATATGGCATGATTTTTGGGAAAATCATGGTTTCCCGAATTTTTTTCAAAGACGGGGGTTAAGTATTTCCCGAACGCTCCGATATAGTTGGTGTAAGCAAGGAACGAGGAAGAGCGGCACATGAGTCCGGTTCCTTTCCTTACCGGCCGGAACCCTTACAGGCTTGGATATCTCATTTGGAGGGAACCGGCGGCAGACGGCAACGCGGGGCTAACCTAGGGGCTTCGCTCACCGCAGGAAGCAATTCCCCGGATGAATGTCCGGGGCTTCAACAACAAGGCAACACGATGGCGGAGCGGCAGGCCGGGAAGAGACGGGCAGCGGGACGGGCATGCGGGACGGCGAGCCGGCGAGGCCACGAACCACATCAATTCAACGGCATCGGCAGAGGGCGGATGCCAGGCAAATGCACGCAAAAGGATTTGCGGCATCAAAAGACAAGGAGGAAATAGTTATGTCAATGGTAGTACAACACAATCTTACGGCAATGAACGCGAACAGGCAGTTGGGCGTGACGACGGGTTCCCAGTCCAAGTCAGCAGAGAAGCTTTCATCCGGCTACAGGATCAACCGTGCTGGCGACGACGCTGCAGGCCTCAAGATTTCTGAGAAGATGAGGAGCCAGGTGAGGGGTCTTACTAAGGCTTCCTCCAACGCGCAGGACGGCGTTTCCTTGATTCAGACGGCTGAGGGCGCTTTGAATGAGGCTCACTCCATCCTTCAGCGTATGAACGAGCTGGCAGTGCAGGGCGCGAACGACACGAACCAGAGCATTGACCGT
>CAZOLD010000173.1:1918-3692 GCA_964580595.1 uncultured Eubacterium sp. | reverse complement strand
CCTGTTTGCGTCCCTGGAAAGCATACCACATTTGCCCATGTGGCGAAAGGGGGAAATGCCCCGCATCCCGGCCTTGCAAAATCTCCGGTTTTCGGATATATTGATGTTGGCCTTTTAGCGGGGCCGCGAAGTTTTCGTTTCCGTCATGATTTGTGATAAGCGTGATAAAAGACAGGGATTTAGGAGGAACAGGAAAATGGCTGTGATCAGGAGTTTCCGGGCGATTCGCCCCGGCAGGGACAAGGCGGCAAGGATCGCCGCGCTCCCGTACGACGTATACAACCGCGAGGAGGCGAAAGAGGAGGTCTCTCGCCATCCGGAGAGTTTCCTAAGGATTGACCGCGCGGAGACGCAGTTTGACGATTCGGTGTCCATGTATGACCCGAGGGTGTACCGGAAGGCGCATGACCTGCTGTGGGGGATGGTGGAGGACGGCACTTTCGTGACGGAGGAGGAGCCTTGCTACTATATTTACGAGCTCACGATGGGAGAGCGGGCGCAGACGGGGATCGTCGCCTGCGCGTCCATCGACGACTACGAGAGCGGGGTCATCAAGAAGCATGAGAATACCAGGGCGGAGAAGGAGGAGGACCGGGTGCGGCACGTGGACGCTTGCGACGCGCAGACGGGTCCCATTTTCCTGGCGTACCGCTCGAACGGCGCCATCAACACGATCGTGGACGACGTGAAGAAGGGAGAGGCGCTGTATGACTTCACGGCGGAGGACGGCGTCCGCCACAGGGCCTGGGTGATTTCCGGGGAAGCGCGGGTAAGCGCCATCCGGGACGCGTTCGCGGGGATCGGGGAAATCTATATCGCGGACGGGCACCACAGGGCGGCGTCCGCCGTGCGCGTGGGGCAGATGCGCAGGAAGGCGCATCCCGGGTACACGGGCGAGGAGGAATTTAATTTCTTCCTGTCCGTGCTCTTCCCGGACGAACAGCTGATGATCATGGATTATAACCGCGTCGTCAAGGATTTGGGAGGGCTTTCCGAGGACGAGTTCCTGCGGGAGGCGTCCGCGATTTTTAAGGTCGGGGAAGGGAGCTTAGAGGCGGTCAGGCCAGAGAGGAAGGGATGCTTTTCCATGCGCCTGGGCGGCCTGTGGTACCCGTGCGCCGTCCGCGAGGAGGACAGGACGGACGACCCGGTGGCGGGGCTGGACGTCTCGATTTTGCAGGATAAGCTGCTAGGGCCGGTCCTCCACATCGAGGACCCCAAGACGGACGGGCGGATTGATTTCGTCGGGGGCATACGCGGCTTAGGGGAGCTGGAAAGGCGGTGCCGGGAGGATTGCGCGGCGGCTTTCGCCATGTACCCGACGTCCATCGGGGAGCTGTTCGCGGTGGCGGACGCGGGGCGCCTGATGCCGCCGAAGTCCACCTGGTTCGAGCCAAAGCTGCGAAGCGGCCTGTTCATCCATGCCCTGTAAGCTCCGCCTGCGGGAGGCCCGGCGTCCATGCGCGGGACGCCGCCTAAAATTTCGGTTTCCATCCTCGAATCCATGAGAAAAACCCTTGAAATGGGATAGGAAAGAAAGTATAATAATACCTGTGTGTATGATTTTGGGAAAATCGGGGAGTGGAAGAGATTTTGAGAAAACGGATGGATGGAGGTTGGCGAACGTGAAAAAGGGAAAGTCAGAACAGGATAAAGCCAGGGAGGGGAAGAAGGTCCCGGGCAGCAAGGTGAAGTTCAGCATTCGGATACAGATTTCGTTGATGGCTCTCGTGCCGCTTGTCACGCTGGCCTTGTTCTCCCTCATTTTCTCATC
>CAZOLD010000173.1:0-1908 GCA_964580595.1 uncultured Eubacterium sp. | reverse complement strand
ATGCCACGCGCGCGGGGATGGAGGACGAAGCGTTAAAGCGCCTAGAGGACGTGACGGACGGCGTGGATCAGGCGCTGAACGCGCTAAGCGACGGCGATTACCACCTGGAGGGCGAGGCATTATACAAGGGGGATCATGACATTTCGGCGGACGTGTCGTTCTTTGACACATTCACGTCGAAATCCGACATCGACATCACGCTGTTCTGGGGGGACACCAGGACGGTCACGACGCTGTTCGACAAGGAGAGCGGGGATCGCATCATCGGCACGCAGGCGGCGGAGCAGGTCGTCCAGACGGTCATCGAGGGCGGGCAGACCTACACGGACAAGAAGATCGAGATCAACGGGGAGAATTATTTCTGCTGCTACATCCCGATGGTGAATACGGACGGCAGCATCGTCGGCATGATTTTCGCGGGCGAGCCGAGCGCCAGCATCCAGAGCTACATCATGAAGAAGGTGGCGCAGACGGCGGCTGTCATGGGCTTGATTCTGGTGGTCGGGGTCATCGCCATATTCCTGATTGTCCGCAAGCTCGCGCGGGCGATCCAGTCCGAGGAGGACATCATCGTCCAGCTGGCGGAGGGCAATTTGAACGTCCGGATTGACGAGAAGCTCCTCGCGCGCGAGGACGAGCTTGGGGGCATGGCCAAGTCCCTGGATTACCTCATCAAGGAGCTTGCCGGCATCATACGGCATATCAAGGGCTCGGCGGACGAGCTGATGCAGTCCGGGCAATCCTTAGACGAGATGGCGGTCCGCGTCAATACGAACGCTTCCGAGATCAGCAGGGCGGTCGAGGACATTTCCCAGGGCGCCGTGTCGCAGGCGGAGGAGATCGAGACGGCTTCCGGCAAGATCATGGACATGGGGAACGTGATCGAGGACATCGTGGAGGACGTGGACAAGCTGAACTCCACCTCAATCACGATGAAGGAGGCGGGGGACACCTCCGCCGAGATCATGCAGCGCCTGGTGAAGTCCACGGAGCAGACGAACGAGGCCATCAGCAAGATCAGCGCGCAGATTTCCGTGACGAACGACTCGGCGCAGAAGATCCGCGAGGCCGTGGACATCATTTCCTCGATCGCCAGCCAGACCTCCCTGCTGTCGCTGAACGCGAGCATCGAGGCGGCGAGGGCGGGCGAATTCGGCAAGGGGTTCGCGGTCGTGGCTTCCGAGATCCAGAAGCTGGCGGATGAGTCGAGCAATTCCGCGCAGACGATCACGGACGTGATCAATGACCTGCTCACGGAGTCCGAGATGTCCGTGGAGATCATGAAGGAAGTGGAGGACATCATCGTGGACCAGAAGGAGAAGCTGGAGATGACGCAGAACCAGTTCGAGAACGTGACGGTCGGCATCAACAGCTCCCGCGAGGACACCTCCATGATCGAGGAGCGCACGCAGGTATGCGATGATTCCAGGAAGTCCGTCGTCGACGTGATCAGCAATTTGTCCGCGCTGTCCGAGCAGAACGCGGCCTCCGCGCAGGAGACGACGGCCTCCATGCAGGAGATGAGCGCGACGATCAACCTTTTGGCGGACGCGGCGAACAGCCTCCGCGATTTGTCCTCCAAGATTGAGGAGGAGATGCGCTTCTTCAAGCTTTGACACGGACGGGCTATGGCGAGGGGCGCTCGCCCCGCGGCGGGCAAGGCCGTCCCGCGCGGGAGAAGGGGAGACATGATTAAGGTTTTTTTGGTGGACGACGACGCCGCCGCGCGGGCGGAACTGCGCGACAGCATCCAGTGGCAGCAGCACGGGTACCAGTTCGCGGGAGAGGCGGAGGACGGGGAGATGGCCCTGCCCTTGATCCGGAAGGCGAAGCCGGACGTGCTGGTCACGGACATCCGGATGCCTTTCATGGACGGGCTGGCGCTCGCGGAGGTCGTGCGGCAGGAAT
>CAZOLD010000172.1:0-3704 GCA_964580595.1 uncultured Eubacterium sp. | reverse complement strand
CCGGAGGACTTAAAGGAGCTGTGCGTGGCGGACGGGCGGAAGATCAATCCCGAGAAGGTGGGGTGCATGGTGGGCACCATGATCGGAATGTACGCCACCGGGAATGGGACGGACAGCCAGAACGAGGCGGCGTTTGACTGGTTCGAGATGCAAGACGGGGACGGAGAGCCAGGGGAGCGCGTCTGACGGGGCGAGAAAAGCGGCGTCACGGCAGGGAATGAGTTTTAGGGGGAGCGCGTCTGACGGGGCGAGAAAAGCGGCGTCGCGGCAGGGATTAGATTTATTTTAGGAAGGAGGGGTTCGATGTACCGTCTGACAGAAGAACAGAAGACAAGAGTGAAGGATTTGCTGTCCAAAATGACTTTGGACGAGAAGATCGGGCAGATGAATCAGGAGTCGGTGTCCATCGTCGGCGGTTTCGACGTGCCGTTCGAGGAGCTGATCGAGATGATGACCGACGGGAGGATCTCCCAGGAGGAGTTCGATCGGATCATGAGCACCGCGAAGCAGGACTATCACGAGGAGGACATCCGGGCTGGGCGTGTCGGCTCGCTGATGGTGCAGGATCCGAGGAAGGCCAATGAGCTGCAGAGGATCGCGGTGGAGGAGAGCCGGCTGGGCATCCCGCTGATGTTCGGGCTTGACGTGATCCATGGGTTTCGGACGGTATATCCCATCGCCATCGCGGAGGCGGGGACGTTTGACACGGACCTCATGGAGCGCACGGCCCGCATGGCGGCAAGGGAATCCAGGACGCAGGGCGTATGTTGGCATTTTGCCCCGATGTTAGACGTCGCCAGGGACGCGAGGTGGGGCCGGGTGTCCGAGGGGCCGGGAGAGGATCCTTACCTGGCCAGCCGGTTTGCGAGGGCCAAGGTTCGCGGCCTGCAGGGGGATATGTCCTCCCCGGGAAATTACGTGGCGGCTTGCCTGAAGCATTTCGTGGCATACGGGGCGTGTGAGTCGGGCCGTGACTACAACACGGTAAGCATGGCGCCGTCCATGCTCTATAACGCTTATCTCCCGCCGTTCCGGGCAGCCGTGGAGGAGGGCGCGGCCACGGTCATGGCGTCCTTTAACGACTTGAACGGCGTCCCTTGCACGGTGAACCCGCTCACCCTGCGAAAAATCCTGAAGGAGGCATGGCATTTTCCGGGATTCGTGGTCAGCGACGCCAACGCCATCCGGGAATGCGTGGATCACGGCATAGCGGAGGACGAGGCCGACGCCGGAGTCCAGGCGGCCAACGCGGGGATGGATGTCGATATGGGAACCGGGATATACAAGGGGACGCTGCGGGAGGCAGTGGAGGAGGGCAAGGTGCCGATGTCCGCCATCGACGAGGCGGCGGGGCGGATCCTTGCTGTGAAAATGTGGCTGGGTCTGTTCGATCATCCCTATGTGCCGGAGGAGGCCATGGGGCGGTACGAGACGCTGCCGAAGGAGCACACGGATTTGGCAAGGGAGGCGGCGGAAAGATCCATTGTCCTGCTGAAAAATGAGGGCGGCATCCTGCCTCTCGGCAAAGGGCAAAAAATCAGCCTCGTGGGGGAACTGGCGGATAACCGGGAAGACATCATCGGCGCATGGGCCATGAGCTGGCGGCCCGATGACTGCGTTTCCATCCGACAGGGCCTGGAAAATGCCGGGGCGGAATTCAATTATTTCCCATGCTGCGGCCCGGAGGGCGGGATCAATGAAGAAGAAGTGGAGAAGGCTTGCGCCTATGGCGATGTAATCGTGGCTGTGGTGGGAGAAACAGACAGCATGTCCGGCGAGGCGTCCTCCCGCGCGGACATTAACCTTCCCGGCAGGCAGCGGGAATTTCTGGAGAGTCTCCTCGCATCCGGGAAGCCGGTCGTCGCCGTCCTCATGAACGGGCGGCCCCTCGCGCTCCAGTGGGAGGCGGAGCACGTGCCCGCCATTCTGGAGTGCTGGCACTTAGGCGTGCAGATGGGCAACGCCGTGGCCAATGTCCTCCTTGGGAGAAAGGCGCCCGAGGGGAGGCTTTCATCCTCCTTCCCGGCCGTGACGGGGATGTGCCCGATCTACTACAACCACCCGAACACGGGACGGCCGGGAGGCCGGAGCAAGTTCACGTCCCGCTACACGGACGCGGGATTCGAGGCGCTGTATCCTTTCGGCTACGGCCTGACGTACACGACATTTGCCTATGATGGCCTAGAGGTCCTAGACGAAGGGGATTCCCTTGTGGTCTCGGTCTCCGTGACGAACGCGGGGGACGTGGCCGCCACGGAGACGGTGCAACTCTATATGCAGGACGTGACCGCGAGCATCGTGCGCCCGGTGAAGGAGCTGAAGGGCTTCGCGAAGGCGGCACTGGCGCCTGGGCAGACGGAGCGCGTGACCTTGGCTTTGCGCAAGGCGGACATGGGTTTCTACAAGGACAGCGGGGAGTACGTCCTAGAGGACGGCTTGTTCCGAATCTACGTGGGAGGAAATTCGAGGGACTGCCTGGCGCGGGAGATCACGCTGGCATTTTAAGCGCGGCGTTCATTCGGGAGCAGAAGAAGCCGGGGTTCGGGATTCGTTTCTTAAAGAGATTCCGCGGGATTAGACGTGGCGGAGGATGCGGGTACGGGGGAGAAGAAGGACGGATTCGGAACGGGCGGAGCGTGGATAAGGGCGAGAAAGGAAGATGGATTCATCATGTTCGTGACGACGAATTATGGGAAAATGAGAGGCGTTGACCGGGAAGGCTATGTGGAGTTTCTGGGCGTGCCTTACGCGAAGCCCCCGGTAGGAGAACTGCGCTGGCGCCCGCCTCAGAGACCGGAGCCATGGGAAGGCGTCTATGAGGCGACCTGCTTTAGGAACCGCTGTGTCCAGTCGGAGACACGGAGCCCGGAGCCGCCTTATGACAGGGATTTCTATAGCGACAGCCGGTATGACCGTCCCATGAGCGAGGACTGCCTGTACCTGCAGATATGGGCCCCTAAGTCGGCCCTGGAGAGCGCGGGCGCGTTGGAAGGATCGGAGGAATCCGCGGACAGGCAGACGTCGGCTGATCGGAAGGAATCCGCGGGCAAGCGGTCGGCGGCTGATCTGGAGGAATCCGCGGGCAAGCGGCCGTCAGCTGATCGGAAGGAATCCGCGGACATGCTGCCGGCGGCTGGCTCGGAAGGACCCGCAAGCGGGCCTGCGGCCAGAAAGTGCCCCGTGGCTTTCTGGCTTCATGGCGGCGCTTTCCTGGGCGGGTACAGCAGCGAGATCGAGTTCGATGGGAGAGCCTACTGCGAGCGGGGCGTGATCTTAATCAGCGTGGAATACCGCTGCAACGTGTTCGGGTTCCTTGCCCATCCCTGGCTGACGGCGGAGAGCGAGCGCCGCGTGTCCGGCAATTACGGGATTCTGGATCAGATCGCGGCTCTTACCTGGGTGTATGAGAACATTGGCGCGTTCGGCGGCGACAGGGACAACATCACCATTTTCGGGCAGAGCGCGGGAGCCATGAGCGTCCAGACGCTTCTGTCTAGCCGCCTGACCCAAGGGATGGTCGCTAAGGCCATCATGCAAAGCGGCGGCTCTTACGGCGGCGGTCTCCACCGGGACATTTCCATGGCGGAACAGGAAGGGTACGGCGCCGTTTTCGCGGAGATTTTGGGCGCGGAAAGTTTAGAGGAGATGCGGGCGAGAAGTACGGAGGAGAACGCCAGGACCATTGACCCATTTATGGGGAAAAT
>CAZOLD010000171.1:0-3717 GCA_964580595.1 uncultured Eubacterium sp. | reverse complement strand
TCGGGACCCGCTGTGCGACAGCGAGGAGAGGTGCCTGTTCGCGCCGGACGTGGCTTATAAAGAAGGGAAATACTATCTGTACTACGCGTTCGACTTCCTCGGCGTGATTTCCGTCGCCGCAAGCGACAGCCCGACGGGGCCGTTCTCGTTCTACGGGCACGTCCATTATCCCGACGGTGCGCTGTTGGGTAAGAGGGAGGGCGACGCGTTCCAATTTGACCCGGGGCTATTGGTCGATGACGACGGGCGGGTCTACCTGTACACGGGGTTCTGCCCGCAGGACGGGCTGTGGAGGGCGTTCGGCGCGGATGTGCCGTTCGTGAATGGCGGAATGGTGACGGAGCTTTCGGACGACATGCTGACCGTGAAGGAGCCGCCAAAGTTCATCGCGCCGTGCGATCGTAACAGCGAGGGCACCGGGTTTAAGGGGCATGAGTTCTTCGAGGCCGCGTCGATCCGCAAGGCGAACGGGAGATATTACATCATCTACTCGTCCGTTCATGGGCATGAGCTCTGCTATGCGGTGAGCGACCGCCCGGACGGGGGATTTTCCTACGGTGGCACGATTGTGTCGAACGGAGACATTTTCCTGAACGGAAGGAGCGAGGAGGAGGCCCTGAACTACACGGGCAATAACCATGGGAGCATCGTCGAGATCGCGGGGGCGTGGTACGTGTTCTACCACCGCCAGACGAATCGGCACCAGTTCTCCAGGCAGGGATGCGCGGAGAGGATCCGTTTCCTGCCGGACGGCTCCATCCCGCAGGCGGAGATGACGAGCTGCGGGCTGAACGGCGGGCCGCTTCCGGCCAAGGGAGGGCACGACGCGGCGATCGCCTGCGTGCTGATGAGCCGAAAGGGGGCGAAGCGGTACGAATTCGGGGAGCCGATCGAGGAGTGGCACCCGTACTTCACGCAAGACGGGGAGGATCGGGAGGGCGACCCGGGGCAATACATCGCGAACTTTCGTGATGGCGCGCTGGCCGGGTACAAGTATCTCGACTTCCGGGGCGAGGAGAGCGTCACGGTGCGCTATCGCGGGGACGCAAGCGGCGTGCTGCGCGTGAGCCTGCTCCCGATGGACGGCGAGGGCGCACTTTTCCAAGGCGGCGCGGATATCGCGCGGGGCGAGGTGCAGGGCGCGGCCAGCAACGAGGCATTGCGGGAGAGCCTCGCCCGCAAGGAGAACGTGGTTGCCAAGGTTCGCCTCTTCCCGTCTTCTAGCTGGACAGAGGCCCGGGCCGGGATGCGCCCGTCTAAGGGCGCGTACGCGCTCTATTTGTGCTTCGAGGGCACAGGGGCGGCTGACTTGCTAGAGATCGAGATGGAGTGAGGGAGCTGGCAGGAAGGAAGAGAAGCGAGGCGGCGAGAAGGGAAAAGGCGCGGCATGAAGAGAAAAGGCGCGGCACGAAGGATAAGGCGCGGCAAGAAGGAAACGGCGCGGCGAGTATGACGAAAGAGGAGGAGAGCCGATGAAGGTGACGGACTCGAGGATCAATGGGATCCGAAACCCGATGGGGTTTGCTTACCCATGCGTGAAGTGCTCCTGGAAGGTGAGAGAGGCGAGGAGCGCGCAGCAGAAGGAAGCGAGGATCGTGGTTGCGGAAGACGAGGGCTTCGAGAGGGTTGTTTTGGAGAAGAGGGGGGCTGGCCTGGACAGCATCGGAGAGCGCCTTGACTTCCCGCTTGCCCCGAGGAGGCGCTACTACTATTTCGTCGAGGTCACGGGGGAGGACGGCGAGAGCGCGAGGAGCGACGTCGCATGGCTCGAGACCGGGAAGATGGATGAGCCGTGGGAGGCGCATTTCATCGGGACGAGGGAGGAGGACGCGTTCCATCCCGTATTTTTCATTGACTTCCCGCTGAAGGGGGAGGTTCACTCTGCCCGCATCTACGTCTCCGGCCTAGGGCTTTACGAAGCCTACCTCAACGGGAAGAAGATCGGCGAGGACTTTCTCGCGCCGTTCTGCAACGACTACCGGGAGGCCATCCAGTACCAGACCTACGACGTCACGGATCTTCTTGCCGCAAGGAACCATCTGGAGATCCTCACGGGAAACGGCTGGTACAAGGGGCGGCTGGGGTACGATGGAGACGCCGAGGTCTACGGGAGCCGCTTCTGGGCGATCGCGGAGCTGCGCGTCGCGTACGCGGACGGGACGGAGGAGCTTGTCCGGACGGATGGGTCCTGGCGCTACCGCGGCAGCGAGATCGCGGAGAGCGACATTTATGACGGCGAGACCTACGACAGGCTCCTTTGGGAGGGGAAGGAGAACCCGGCCCGGGAGGTGGCCGTTCTTTCTGACGAGGAAGCGGACGCAAGCGAACGCGTCCCGGACAGGAGGAGGCTGCGGGAGCGCTACAGCCTCCCGGTCGTCGCCAAGGAGCGGATCCCGGTGCGGGATGTGCTTCGCACGCCGGCGGGGGAGACCGTCTTAGACATGGGGCAGAACTTCACGGGATATCTGGAGTTCTCATCGGATCTTCCGAAGGGGACGAAGATTGTCCTGGACTTCGGGGAAATCCTGCAGCAGGGCAATTTCTACAACGGGAACTACAGGACGGCGAAGGCGCGGTTTTCCTATGTCTCGAACGGCGAAAGGGAGGTCGTGCGCCCGCATTTCACCTACTACGGCTTCCGCTACGCGCGAGTGACGGGCTGGCCGGGGGAGGTGCCGAAGGACGCGTTCTGCGGCGTGGCGGCCTATTCCGACCTGGACGGGACGATCCGCCTTAAGACGTCTAGCGCGCTCCTCAACCAGCTTGCGAGCAACGCTGCCTGGGGGCAGCGGTCGAACTTCCTCGATATGCCGACGGACTGCCCGCAACGGGACGAGCGGCTGGGGTGGACGGGCGACGCGAGCGTGTTCGCGCCGACGGCGTGCTTCCAGATGGACACGAGGGCATTTTACCGGAAATACCTCCACGACCTCCGGCTGGATCAGGAGAGGCACGGCGGGATGATCGCGAACTTCATCCCGAACATCAGCCGCCAGCCGGACGGGAGCAGCGTGTGGGGCGACGTGGCCACATTCCTGCCGATGACGCTCTATCGATTCTATGGCGACAAGGACGAGCTGGAGGCCAATTACCCGATGATGCGGGACTGGGTCGAGTGGGTCATTTCGCAGGACGAGGAAAGAGGAGGGCGGAGCCTGTGGGACTTCGGGTTCCATTTCGGCGACTGGCTCGCGCAGGATGGCGTCACGCCGCAGAGCATGAAGGGAGGCACGGACGATTATTTCGTGGCTTCGATGTACTACTTCGCCTCCGTGTCGAACGTTGCGGAGGCGGCCGGGATTTTGGGGAAGACGGGGGACGAGGCGCGCTATCGCGCGAAGGCCGCGAAGATCCGGCAGGCGATCCTTTCCGAGTACTTCTCGCCAAACGGCAGGCTCGCGGTCGACACGCAGACGGCGTATCTGCTGTGCCTTCGGTTTGGAGTCTACGTGGACAGGGGGCGCGTCGTCGAGGGGATGCGGGCGCGCCTGAAAAAGGACTGCTACAAGATCAAGGGCGGGTTCGTCGGCGCCCCGGTGATGTGCCAGGTGATGGCGGAGAACGGCATGGAGGACGAGGCCTATTATATGCTGTTCCAGGAGGGGTTTCCCGGCTGGTTTCATTGCGTCAAGCTGGGCGCGAAACCATCTGGGAGCGCTGGAACTCCGTACTGGACGACGGCACCATCAGCGGGACGGGCATGAACTCGCTGAACCA
>CAZOLD010000170.1:0-3737 GCA_964580595.1 uncultured Eubacterium sp. | reverse complement strand
CCCTGTCCCCTAACGTCTGGGACGGCGCCACGACGATGCTGTCCCCGGTGTGGACGCCCACAGGGTCAATGTTCTCCATGTTGCAGACCGTGATGACATTGCCCGCCGCATCGCGCATCACCTCATACTCGATCTCCTTCCATCCCGCGATGCACCGCTCCACCAAGACCTCCCCGACGCGGGAAAGCCGGAGCCCGTTCGCTAGGATATCCGCCAGCTCCTCCTCATGGTGCGCGATGCCGCCGCCGCTGCCCCCAAGCGTGTAGGCGGGGCGCAGCACGACCGGGTACCCGATCGTGTCCGCGAAGGCGATCCCGTCCTCCACGTTATGCACGACAAGGGACGGCGCGCAAGGCTCCCCGATTTTCTCCATGGTTTCCTTAAATGCCTGCCGGTCCTCGGCCCGAAAGATGGTCTGCGCCGTCGTCCCGATCAAGCGGACGCCGTGCTCTTCGAGAAACCCGGATTCCGCGAGCTCCATCCCAAGGTTCAGCCCCGCCTGCCCGCCCAGGGTCGGCAGCACGCTGTCCGGCTTCTCTAAGAGGATAACCTGTTCCAATACCTCCACGGTCAGCGGCTCGATATATACCTTGTCCGCGATGTCCTTGTCCGTCATGATCGTGGCCGGGTTGGAATTGACCAGCACGACCTCCACGCCCTCTTCCCTAAGCGAGCGGCACGCCTGCGTCCCGGCGTAGTCAAACTCCGCCGCCTGCCCGATGACGATGGGGCCTGAGCCTATCACGAGCACTTTCTTGATTCCTGGATCCTTCGGCATCCGCCTCTTCCTCCCATCATCTCAATTCATCATCCCATCATCTCAATGAAACGGTCAAACAAGCCTCCGCTGTCCAACGGCCCCGGACTTGCCTCCGGATGGAACTGCACCGTGTAAATCGGCTTCCCGACGTAGCGCAATCCCTCGTTCGTGCCATCGTTGACATTCACGAAAGAAGGAACCGCCACTGCCCGGTCAAGGCCGCTATCGTCCACCACGTACCCGTGGTTCTGGGAAGAAATATACACGCGCCCCGTCTCTAAGTCCTTGACCGGGTGGTTGCCTCCCCGATGCCCGTATTTCATCTTGCGGGTATCCGCCCCATGCGCAAGCGCCATGAGCTGGTGCCCTAGGCAAATCGCGAAAATCGGGATCCCCGATTCGGACAGCTTGCGGATTTCCCCGACGATTGCCCCGCAAGCCTTCGGGTCGCCGGGGCCGTTACTTAGCATGATGCCGTCCGGGCCAGACGCTAAGATCTCCTCCGCCGCCGTATGCGCCGGGTAAATGGTCACCTCGCAGCCCCGCCTGTGCAAGGAGGCCGCGATATTCCGCTTGGCCCCTAGGTCAAGGAGCGCGACACGCTTCCCTTTGCCGGGCATGACGGTCACCTCCCGGCAAGTCACCTTGCTGACCTCGTCCCCCGTCGCGTAGGCATGGATGCGCGGCAAGGCCTCATCCAGGCTGTAACTAGAGTCTGTCGTGATCATGCCGTTCATCGTGCCCTTTTCCCTTAGGATTTTCGTCAGCGCGCGCGTGTCAATCCCGGCAATCCCAGGTATGCCATACTTTTCCAGGAAATCCTGCACCGTGCCCTCGCAGCGGAAATTGCTGGGCATCCGGGACAGCTCGCGCACGATAAAGCCATCCGGCCACGGGCGGCGCGACTCCATGTCCGGCGTGATCCCGTAATTCCCAATCAATGGATACGTCATCGCCACGGCCTGCCCGGAATAGGACGGATCCGTGAGGACTTCCAGATATCCCGTCATGGACGTGTTGAACACGATCTCGCTGATTGCCTCACGGGCCGCCCCGATGCTCTCCCCTTCAAATACCGTCCCGTCCTCCAGTATCAGAAACGCTTTCATCCGCTACCGCCTTTCTATGCCCGCCCAGTCACACTTTCTTGTTGAAACGTGAGAATTCCTCGACGTCCGCCATGTCGAAAAACTTCTGCCTGTCGTTATGCGGGAACAGCATCTCCATATACAGGTTCCCCAAAAGGTTCTTGACCTTATCCATGTCCACATCGCTGACCGGGAGCTCCTCCATATGCTTGAGGTTGGACAAGACCGCGTTGATCTGCTCCTCATTCGGCGGCTGCTTCTCCATGATGGGCGGGGGCGGCGCCGGAACATGATTCGCTTCCTCAGGCTGCAGGATTTCCTTCGTTTCCGGCATCTTATAGACGATATTCTTGCATGTCTTCTCGAAGCATTCCGGGTCATACTTCGAAAGATACCTCAAATCCTCCAGCGTCAGCGTATGCTTGTTATGGATCTTGATATAAATATTCACGAGGCGAGTGTCTTTCCCCATCATGAGCCCTCCATCCTAACTGCCCCGAGCCCTCGCGGGCAAGAAGCAAAACCCGCGGGAACCGACGGGTAGCATCTCCCCATCCCTAGGCCCCCATCTGCCTGATAATCTCGTCGAACACCTCGCCCGCCGCTTCTTCCTTGCTCATCCGTCCCAGCCTCTTAGCGCCATCCTTCGTCAGCAGGGTCAGGACATTCGTGTCCGTGCCGAAACCCGCGCCCTCTTCCCTCAAATGATTCGCCGCTATCATGTCAACATGCTTTTTTTCCAGCTTTTTCCTGGAATTTTCCAGCAAATCCTCTGTCTCCATGGAAAACCCGCACAAGAAAGCATGGATCTCCCCTTCCTGCTTCCTCCTGCCCAGCGTGCCTAAGATGTCCTCCGTCCGCTCCAGCGGGATGCAATCTAGCCCGTCCGCTTTCTTGATCTTGCCCTCCGCGGCCTTGACCGGGCGGAAATCCGCGACAGCCGCCGCCTTGACGATGATATCCATCTGCGCCGCCCGCCCAAGCGTTTCCCTGGCCATGTCCTTCGATGAGACGACGGGCACGGCCTCCACGCCCGCCGGGATTCTCAAAGCGGTCGCGCCCGTCACCATGGTCACGTCCGCGCCCCGCCTCGCCGCGTCCCTCGCGAGCGCGTATCCCATCTTTCCCGTGGAATGGTTCGTGATATAACGCACCGGGTCGATCGCCTCTTGCGTGGCGCCGGCCGTCACGAGCACTTTCTTCCCGGCCAGGTCCTTTTCCCTCGCGATCTCCAGCAAGACATATTCCAGCAATCTTTCCTCGTCAGGAAGGCGCCCGTCGCCGATATCCCCGTTTGCCAGCATGCCCGTATCCGGCGGGATGATCCTGTATCCGAAACGCTCCAGCTTGCGCAAGTTTTCCTGCACGATCGGGTTATGGTACATATTATGGTTCATGGCCGGGGCGATCAGCGTCTTGCACGTGCAGGCCATGATCGTGGTCGTCAGCATGTCATCCGCGATCCCGTTCGCGATTTTCCCGATGACGTCCGCCGTGGCGGGGGCGACCAACGCAAGATCCGCCTCCTTGGCCAGCGCCACATGTTCCACGGAAAATTCAAAATTCCTGTCAAACGTGTCCACCAGGCACTTATTCCCTGTCAGCGTCTCAAACGTCGTCTCCGTGACAAAATTCCTCGCGTTCTCCGTCATGATCACGTGCACGCGGCAACGCAGCTTCTTTAGCATGCGCGCCAGGTTCGGCATCTTATACGCCGCGATCCCTCCTGCCACGCCTAAGAGCGCCGTCTTTCCTTCCAGCATCCTTCCTACCCCCGCCCTTCGCTCGCCCACGCGCCGTGCCTCCGCCCGCCTGACCTCGCCTGATATGCGCCCTTACCGCACCATGCCTCCGGCCGCCTGTCATCGTTTGCCCATGCGCCATGGCTC
>CAZOLD010000169.1:0-3747 GCA_964580595.1 uncultured Eubacterium sp. | reverse complement strand
TTCTCTGGTTGTCTTTCTCGTCTCTGTGTGGATTTTTCAAGGTGCGCCCCGCCCTGCATGGGCGGGCTGCCGCATCGGACGCGCCGTGCGGCGAAGTGCAAAAAAAAACAACTTTATGACAGAAAATGGAACGGAGAAAGAGGGATTTGAACCCTCGCGCCGGTTACCCGACCTATGCCCTTAGCAGGGGCACCTCTTCGGCCTCTTGAGTATTTCTCCGAACTGACATTTTCCCTATAAAATTGTCAAACGCGCCTATGCGCATGGTTAATTTTACTAAATCCCGGCCTTTTTGTCAACACGCTTTTCCATTTATTTTCATTTCGTACAGGTTCTCCCCATAGCTGTCTATCGCCACGATAACCGGGAAATCCTCCACTTCCAGCCTCAAAACCGCCTCCGTGCCCAGGTCGCCATAGCATACCAGCTCCGATTTGCGGATATGCCGGGACAGCAGTGCCCCCGCGCCGCCGACAGCGGCGAAATATACGGCCTTGTCCCGGACGATGGCGTCCACGACCTCCTTTGAGCGGCGTCCCTTCCCGATCATGGCCTTCAAGCCCAAATCCAGCAGCCTCGGGGCATACTTGTCCATGCGGCCCGACGTCGTGGGCCCCGCGGAGCCGATCGGACGTCCCTCCCTCGCGGGCGAGGGGCCCATGTAATAAATCGCCGCGCCCTCCACGGGGAACGGCAGGGGCTCGCCCTTATCCAGCGCGTCCGACATCCTCTGGTGCGCCGCGTCCCGCGCCACGTAAACCGTGCCGTTCAGGAAGACGGAATCCCCGGCGTGCAGCCCCATCGTCATTTCCTCCGTGAACGGCGTCCTTAAATATTTTTCCATTTCCGCAAATCCTCCCGCCAGCCCTTCCTTTGAAATTCCACGGCGCGGCACTCTCACTCGCGTCTGCGCCGGCTCATTTTCATATCTCGCGCGTCGCGTGGCGGTTCACATGGCAGCAAATGTTGACCGCGACCGGAAGCCCCGCGATGTGCGTGGGGTAGGTGTTGATATTGACCGCCAGAGCCGTGTTCCGTCCCCCCAGACCCGCCGGGCCAATTCCCAGCCGGTTCACGCTTTCCAGCAGCTCCTCCTCCATTTCCCGCACGTGCGGGAGAGGGGAGCGTTCCCGCAGCGGGCGCAGCAGGGCCTCCTTCGCCAATAGGGCGCATTTCTCGAACGTCCCGCCAATCCCTACGCCGACGACCATCGGCGGGCAGGCGTTCGGCCCCGCGTCCCGCACCGCTGACAGGACGGCGTCTTTCACGCCCTGCGCGCCATCGGCCGGCTTGAGCATAAAGATCCTGCTCATGTTCTCGCTCCCGAAGCCCTTCGGCGCGACCGTGATCCTCACCTTGCTGCCCGCCGTGATCCTGCAATGGATAACGGCAGGCGTGTTGTCCCTCGTGTTTTCCCGGAGGAGCGGGTCGCCCACGACGGATTTGCGTAGGTAGCCCTCTTCGTAACCCCTGCGGACCCCTTCGTTTATGGCGTCCTCTAGCGGCGCGCCTTCCAGGCGCACGTCCTGCCCGATTTCCGCGAACACGACCGCCATCCCCGTATCCTGGCAAATCGGCACCTGGTCTTCCGCCGCAACCTCTAGATTTTCCCGCAGCTGCCCTAGGACTTTCTGCCCGAGCGGCGACGTCTCGGAGGACTCCGCGCCGCGCAGGGCTTCCTCCATGTCACGGGAAAGCCCGTAATTCACTTCTATGCACATTTCCTTGACTTGTTCCGTAATTTCCCCCGTGGGGACAATGCGTACCATATAACTCGCTCCGTTCTGCCGCCTTCCCCGCGCGGCGAAATCCTGTGCGCAGATCTCCATATGCCGCGCTCCCCGTCTGCCCCGCGCCGTGCTTTCCTGGGCGCGGCTCTCCATTTGCCGAACTCCCAGTACGCCCCGCGCCGTGTTTCCCTGGGCGCGGCTCTCCCGCACCGCATCCGCCTTCTGCGCGGCGATTGCCTCGCGCCACCAAATCCCTTGCGTTCCGTAGTTCCGCCGTGCCCGCGGGATGCTTCTCGCTTGTAAACTTGGGATGCCTCAAGCCGCACGCTCGGGATGCCACACGCCGTACGCTCGGACTGCCTCACGCCGCGTCCGCGCCATCAGCCATCCAGCATTCCTTTTAGCGTGACGCATTTCACGCGCGTGAGCTCCTCGAATGTCGCGCTCACTCCCTCCGCGCCGATGCCGGACTGCTTCCACCCGCCAAACGGCATCTCAAAGCTGCGGAGGTAGCTGGAGCCGTTGACGACGACGCTCCCGCATTCCATCTCCCGGCTGAAGCGGATGGCCTTGCGGATGTCATTCGTGAACACGCTCCCGCCCAGCCCGTAAGAGGTATCGTTCGCGAGAGCCAGGGCCTCGTCCTCGTCCGTGAAGGACGTGACCGCCATGACAGGGCCAAACACTTCCGTGTCGTGCATGATGTCCGCGTCGCGCGGCACGTCCGCTAGGACCGTAGGCATAATCCGCGCCCCGTCCCTCGTGCCGCCGACCAGGATCCGAGCGCCCTGGCGGACGGTGCGCTGAATCTGCTCCTCCACCTCGATTGCCGCTTTCTCGCTGATCAACGTGGCCACCTGCGTGCCATCGTCTAACGGGTCGCCCGCTTTCCGTTCGGAGGCCAGCCGGACAGACTCCTCCAAGAACTTCCCGTACAGGGATTCATGTATGATGAAACGCTTCGGCGCGCAACAAATCTGCCCCGCGTAATAAAACCTGGTGTTCACGGCCTCCCGCACGGCCAAATCCAAATCCGCGTCCTGCAAGACGAGAAACGCGTCATTCCCGCCTAGCTCCAGCGCGACCTTCTTCAAGGTCTCGGCGGCCTGCGCGGCGACGGAAACCCCGACCTTCGTCGATCCCGTCAGCGTGACGGCATGCACGCCGGGATGCGCGCAAAGCATGCTCCCGGCCGTGGATCCGCGCCCCGTCACGGCCTGTATGACGCCCGCCGGGAATCCCGCCTGCCGAAGCAATTCCACAATCTTTAGGACCGTCAGCGGGTTGTCGCTGGCGGGCTTGACTATCGCGGCGTTCCCGGAAAGCAGCGCGGGCGCGACCTTCTGCGTGAACAGGTTTGCCGGGAAATTAAAGGGGACAACGCAAGCCACGACGCCAATCGGCTCCCGCACCGCCATCGTCAGGTTTTTCTCCTGCCCCCGCTCCCCGGCCACCGGGAACACTTCCCCGTAAAGATGCTTCGCCATCTCGCAAAACGCGGGCCAGGCGGTAAACAGGTTGTTGATCTCGTTCCGGGATTCCGTGATGGTCTTCCCGGATTCCAGCGTCATCGTCCTGGCCAGGTCCTCCTTTTGCTCCCGCACCAAATCCAAGAAGGCTTGCGCATGGGCCACCCTTTCATGAACCGGGACTTTCTTCCATTCCTTTTGCGCCCGGACGGCATACGCGACCGCCCTGTCGATGTCTTCCTTGCCGGCGTCCGGGACAGTGTCAACCAGGCTCCCGTCGTACGGATTCGTCACCGGGATCGTCTTCCCGCCGGCCGCGTCCACGCGGCCATCCCCGATTATCATCTTCATGTCAGCTTCTCCTTCTTATTTCTTTCTTATGTTATATTTCCCCGATATTCCATGTTTTCGGATTTCGTGTTTTCGGATTATATGTTCCCGGATTCCATATTCCAGGACTTCATGTTCCCGGATTCCATGTTCCCGGACTTCACGACCCTGGATTTCACGACCCCGGATTTTGCAGCCCTGGACTTCACGGCCCCGGA